>JAPLGV010000486.1:8283-10815 GCA_026389975.1 Chloroflexota bacterium | reverse complement strand
CCCTCAATCTAGGATTGAAGATACGATCCAGTGCGAATCCAAGCATTGCAAAGCCGAAGCCCGTAATCATCAACAAAATGGCAGGCTCCAGCACCCAGTAATATCGCCCTTGATAAAGCGCTCCATCTTCGAAGGCGTCATTGATAACCTTACCCCAGGTAGGCAGGACCGGGTCGCCCAGGCCAAGAACCGCCAACGATGCCTCAAGAAATACGAAGCTCGGGACAGCAGAAACCAGTGCCGGAATCAACAAGGGAACCATGCGCGGGATCAAGTATGAAAAGATGATGCGTGAACTCGAGGCGCCATACGCACGGGCAGCCTCAATATAACTTGACTCTTTAGATTGAATGAAAATGGCGCGGTAGGTTTTGATTGATCCAGAGAAAATACTCAACAGGATGGTAACGCCCAACATCAGCCAGATGCTGCGCGAATAGAAGGTGCCCACCATGATCAAAATAGCCAGGAACGGCAGAACCAGGTTCACTTCGGTGATGCGTTGGATCAATTCATCCACCCAACCCCCATACCAGGTGCCGGCGGCGGCGATGATCATCGTCAGCAGGGATGTTCCCAGGGCGGCGAGCAGGCCAAAAGCTAAAGCGATGGGCGTGCCATACAACAAGGGCAGCAGGAGATCGCGGCGATATTTATCGGTGCCTGCCGCTCCAAAAAGTTCTCCATGCAGCACAAATTCAGCGTCAATGGTGGCATCCTTCTCAAAGGTGGTAGCGTTGATCACCAGTTGATACTGGCCTTTTAAAGGCGCCTGTGTCGGGGAGTTGGGATCCGCAAAGATGGCCTGCATCACATCTTCGGTTTTGAGTCTTTTCTGAAGTTTTTGATCCTGGGAAAACCGGTAGGTCAGCTTGCTATTTGCCGCCATGTCGGCAATCCTGATGGTTCTGCCATCGGGGGTGATCCAGCTCACGGAAACAAACGTCAATTTCTCTTTATATTGCGAGGTGAAATAGATCATCAATTCCTGTGGGACGCCATCGTAGGCATAATCAAAAGAGTACGTGATATCCACAGTGGAAATTTCCGGGTCGCTGCTGGGGGTGGTGGTCTTCGACATGCTCCCATCCGTTGTCCTCACTGAAAACGACACCGGTTTTTTCTTGCTGAAGAAAGTGTTAAACCAGGCTGGAGCGGCATACTTTGGGTTTTGATACCAGACATCCTCCCCCCCCCGCCAGAGACGGACTGCCTCGCTGTATGGAATTGTAACCAGGGCGTAAACGGAAACAGCCAACAGGAAGAGGATGATCACCGATCCCAGGATGGCGGATGGATAACGGAGAAGATCGCGGATGGAATTTTTTAGCGCGGTCATTGTGAACCTCCACCACCACCAGAACCGACTTTAACGCGTGGATCAACCAGCACATAAACAAAATCGAGCAGGAAGACTGTAATGGCGAGCAAATAGGCATAAATGATCGTTGATCCAACGATCACCGGGGTGTCATAAAAACCAATCGCCCGGAAGAGGGTTATACCAAGGCCGGGCCACAGGAAAACCCTCTCAGTAATTATGAAACCGGTCCACAGCGTAATCAACAGCAGGGCAAAATTCGTGATGATGGTTGGCAGTGTGGGGCGGAGAATGTAGCGGCGCTCAATATCCCGCGACGTCAGTCCCTTCGCTTTTGCCATCTCCACATAATCTTCGCTGGAGTAGATGAGGAAAAAAGTCCGCCAGTTGTAAATGCTTAGGAAAAACGCACTAATGATCACGGACGTGGCTGGCAGGATGAGGTGCTTAAAAATGCTTAGTCCATAATCAAACTTATTGTCTGGCGGGGGTGAATCCACGAGCCCTCCGAAAGGCAGGACTTTAAAAATCGCGGCAAAGATCAGGATAAAGAAAATACCATAAAACCAGGGGGGCGCCGCGGATGTCGGCGAAAGCGCAATGGTTAACTTGTCCAGCCAACTGCCGTATTTTCTTGATAAAGAAAGAGCGATAAAAACACTGGCAAAAAATAAAAACAACTCGGAAGTGCCTGTCAACAGCAGGGTGGCGGGAAGACGTTCGAGCAGGATGAGGCGCACTTCCTTTGAGCCTTGATCACTTGTCATGTTCTGGGCGCGGCCGAGATTCAAAGTGAGCGCATTGCGAAGGTAGTTGAATGAGCGAACCGCAAAAGGCTTATTTAATCCCAAGCGTTCTATCTCCGAAGCAATTTTCTCATCGACAAGGTTTTGTCTCACCTCCGGAGCCAGGTTTTGAAAAGCCTTGTTTGCCATGATGGATTGCGTGATGTTGTCTTTGATTTCGTTGCGCATCATTACATCCACGTATCCACCCATATTGGCAATCAGGATGGTCAGGTAAACACCGATCGTGACGGTAAAAGCCATCGTGACAAGCCTGAGGGCTGTGTATTTCACCATGCGCATGAAGGTACTGTTCCCAAATGTTTTCCTGCTGGGAACTGGTAAACTGCTTGCCGGTACGGCTAAGGGTTCTGTGGTCATATCATCCTAACACTATTACAAAGTATCGCATTTAATAACCAATGG
>JAPLGV010000486.1:0-8163 GCA_026389975.1 Chloroflexota bacterium | reverse complement strand
AACAACGTAGTCAAGCGATGTGAAGGCCGGTATGGCAACGGGGATAAGAACCGCCGCCACTTCGATCCTGCCAGAACCAGCCACAAGCGTGGAGGCTACATCGGCAGGAATGGTCAGGGTGAATTTACCGTCCTCACCTGCGACAGCTACTCCAACGCCTACGTATACAGTAGCGCCGGTGGCATCATAGACCAGGAATTTGACTTCCTTGATATCAGCGGTCTTGTAAGCAGAGCCATCGCTCTTCATGGTCAAAGTTGCATTAAACACGGTCTCGCTGCCGATCTTCACCTGCGCGGGGCCATCCAGTGCGGCTTCAGCGAGAGGCGCGACGCCAAACTTGGACCAGCGGTCAGCCAGATCCATGTAATCGGCGTTGTTCTTGATGACGGCCGCGCCAGCGTTAAGATCAACCTTGTCCACGAAGTACGGGCCGGTGCCAACCCAGAAATGACCGTGAGCTGTGTACCAAGCCTTGAGGGCGGTATAGCGGGCGACCGCATCGTCCGCAGTAAGGTAAGCGCTCATCGTGGGAGCGTACGGGATGGTCTTGTCGGTGATAGCCTGATCAAGGTCCTTGCTCAAGATATCCAGACTGGGGCCACCGATGAAGCTCATCCATTCAACTGTGTTGCGGTCAGCCTGTCCAGCACCCCAAGCCAATTCCTTGTTAGCAACAGCAACGTTGCCGACGGCCATGATTGGCCACGATGCTTCGCCATAGCCATAGTTCGGCCACCAAGAGGTGATATCAAGCTCAGCATCTGACAGCAGATTGTCAGAGTAGGTGGCAATGACCAGCGGGTCGGTGGAAACAATTTCAACACCCTTCAGCCAGGACATGGTCGCTTCCAGAGTGGGAGCGTAATCCTCATCGTAGATGGCGCTATCCGCTTTACCATAGTCGAAGGTCTGAATGATGCTCATGACAAAATCAGCGGCGGAAAGATTGCTGCCATCATGCCATTTCACGGTCGTGAACATATCGGCCGGGTAATAAATGACAGACTTGAGCTTGGCAGTGATGGGGGCATCGGGGGATTTCTCGGCCGCGGTGATGAATTTCTGAGTCTTGGCATCCCAATCAACCCAAGCGGTTGCCGGAACCTCAATCGTGTCAGCGGTGGTCAGATTGACCCAGTTCAGGTTGGTGGCAACAGGCAGGCCGGTCTGGACAACCAAATCAGCCTTCTCTGCGCGCAGCGGCCAAGCCAGACCAGTGTAAGGATCGGGCATCAGACCGCGACCAGAGGTGCCATTCTGAATGTAAGCGCTGGTGACCCAGTTGGAACCATTGAGCGGGTTCCACGGATCGCTGAACAGGGTGCTGGTGGTAGCGGATTTAACTGCACCGCCTTCCGTGCCAGCGTAACGCAGGTTGAAGAGACCCATCTTCGTGGTCTCGACGCCCGCGCCCACGTCAGCGGTCACCGACAGGTCGCATTTGAACGGCGCATAGGTCTGCAGGTCAACTGTCCAAACCTGTTCAGAATCTTCCAGGGAAAGCGGGAGAACCTCGGCCATCATATCGTGGCGCTGCTGCAGGGTGGTGAAATTACCACTGTTTAGGTCGTTGGCAAGCTTCGAGAATGCGGGGTCAAAATTGGTATTAGATTTAGCCGCCATAAAACTCCCGCTTTCGGGCAGGTACATTTGCACGAAGGAGCTCTTTTCATCGCGGTTCAAGCCACTGGAACCCCAGCCACCGGTGTAGATATACCACAGGCCTTCTTTAGGGTCAGAGCCGTTCCAGAGGGGGGAGAGTTCGGAGGATTTCTTTTCCTGGCGATCCACGGTGAAACCGAGGGCTTCCAGTTGCTGGGCGAAGTATTCGCCCTGGGGCAAGCGGGTGCCGTCGCCATCATTGCGGATGAGGAAGATCAAGGTGATGGGTGCGCCACCGAACTGCCATTTGCCATCTGTGCCCTTGGTCGCGCCCATGGTGGGCATTTGTTCATCAACGACGGCCTTGGCTTTATCCAGATTGTAGGCATATTTGGCTTCGAGGCCGCGCACTACATCAATCACGCCGGTGTAATCCACCAGTTGGGTGGTTAACGCGGTGAGTTTGGGCAGAGCGCCGCCTTTATAGATTTCCTGGTTGATGTAATTGCGGTCAACCGCCCAGTTCATCGCTTCGCGGATCTTGCGATTTGAGAAGGGGTTCAGTTTGGTGGCGTCTGTGAAGACAGCCGGGTTGAACAAGAAACCATAATAGGTGCCATAGGACTGGGTGTAGCACAAATTGGCAGCCTTGATTTCGGTAAGTTTGTCAGCGGCCAGACCATAGCTAAACATGTCAACCGCACCGGCGCCGATCTGTGTAATGACCGATTGCGCCTCCACGATTGAAAAATCGACTTCATCCAGCCAACCGCCGTGGCGGGTCGTGGGCGGTTCGGTGGGAACAGCAGTAGGACCGGCAGTCGTCGGTACTGCCGTCGGCGGTTTAGTCGTTACAGCAGGGGTAGTGGTCAGGGCAACAACCATTGTTAAGCGATTTCTAGACATTGTCTTTCTCCTCCAAAATTAAATAGTTGAACAGGTTAGGGTGAATGGGTAGAGCAAATCAGGCAAACTTGAGGTTATTCCCGAGAATCACCTCCTTCGCTGAAAAGATTTTTTCTGGGATTTGGGAAAATACCAGAAGAGTTAAAAGAAGATTAACACAAGGAACTCAAAAAGTCAAGAGTCTCTGTTCAGTCCCTGTTCTGACCAGCAATTCTCAATATGAACCATGAGATTGCGACATCGTCCCCGTTCTCTGGGGAGACGCCGTTCTTCCGTCGAAGCAATCTCATGATTTAGCGAGGAGATTACTTCGCAAAGTGCGCTCGCAATGACAATGAGAATTGCTTATTCGGACACGCTTTGGCAACCGGCGATATTATGGTTGACAACCCGCGCCGCTGTCAAACGCCTCTATATTCCACAGGCTGCTGGCGGCGGTCGGGTCAAGGGAGAAATGGCACAGGTCCGCTCGCGTCGCGGCCGTTTTGACCCGCCAGTAGAGCGGGATAACCGGCAAATCTTCCGCGAAAATGGACTGGGCCTGGGCGTACGCTGTGCGCCTTGCGGCGTGAGGCGGGTCATCCGGAAGGGATTGTTGAGACGCCAGACAGGCCGCCTCAAAGGCTGGATTACTGGTTCCGCTGACGTTCGTCCCCACCCAACTATTCGCAGCGTTCGGGACCTCGGAACTGGTGTACCAGTCACAGGGTGGCTCAATCCCCGTACTGCCCATGGCGAACTCAGCCAGGTCGAAATTTCGGCCAAAAATTACCCCGTCCGGGCCGGGTGCGTAAAGTGTATTTGCATCGAGAACCTGCACATTGACTTTGATCCCACATTGCGCCAGTGAGGCAGTCAAGATGGTGCTCACCTGCTGGCGCTGGACAGCGTTGGTGGTAACGTAATTTACCTCGAATGGAGTCCCGGATGGAATACCTGCTACGCCCCAGGCCTGGCGCGGGGTGGATGGGTCATGATCCTCATCCATCCAACCAGCCTGCTCAAGCAGTTGGTCGGCGGCCGCCACATCGAAGGAATAGGTGCTCACATTCGGATTGTAAAGGGGATGTTCCGGCGGCAGATAGGAATTCGGAACGGTACTCAGGCCCGAAAGCACCGAATCCACCACCTGCTGGCGGTCGAGGCATAATGCCAAAGCCTGGCGCACCCGCACATCGCCGAAAAAATCAACGCGGTCTCTCCCGGCATCAATGCCATTATCATAGGATGCCGGTTGGATGCCGAGCGCCAGTTCTTCCATCACCGGCGCTGTGGTGAACAAAGCCTGCAATTGGTTCTGTTCTGCCATCGAGCGCAGCAACCCCACCTGCCCGTCCAAACGGAGGCTGGGGTCGAGGATGTCGCAGGTGCCAGCCAACAGGTCACTGATGGCAGCCCCCGGGTCCGCAACGAAGTGGAAAGTCAGGATGTCAAACTTGGGCAAGCCCTCGCCGGCGCGGAAGTAGCGCGGGTTCTTCGTCAAGGTGATGTGATCACCAGCAACCCATTCTTGAATAACGTAAGCCCCCCAGCCAAGCGGGGTACGGGCGGACTCGTCGGTCTCGGCCAGTTGATCAACCGGGAACTGGCTCCACAGGTGTTTGGGGAGCGGCGACCAGAAATTGGTGAAGTAGGTCGGGTCAATGAAGCCGGGTTTGCCCCACTACTGGATGGTGGTATCGTCCGCCGCCTCATAAGACCAGGTGCGGTCCACTGGATAGTTGGAGCCGGAAGAGGCCGGGTCAGCAGCCACCTGGTAAGCGTAGACCGAATCTTCGGCAGTGAGAGGTTCGCCATCCGACCAGGTGAGACCGGGGAGCAGGTTAAAAGTAACCTGCATCTGGTCCATCTGGATCTCGGACGTGCCCGCGTACTCGATAACGCACGCGTCGCTGCGGCAGTTTGCCAGGCGGATTTTCACCCCCACCGCCAGCGTGACCGGCGTGCCGCTGGCATCCACCACCTCGTCACCAACATAGACTGATTTCGAGAAGAGTTGGGCGTCACCGTTTTCGATGCTCGGCAAGCGCTCCAAGATCACTGCCTGAGCCCCGTAGGAATTCGTGTCAATCGGCCCATCGTAGACCGCCGCCAGCACGCTGCGCGCGGCTGACGAGGGGTTGTCCAGCGGGTACAGGCTGGCCGGCTCCTGCCCCAGGCAAACGGTCAACTGGCGCGGCTGCAAGGGGGTCGCCGTGAGAGTCGGCTCGGCCCCGTGATAGAACCGGGGCTAACCGAGAGATTCGGGATGATATGCGAGAACCGGGACTACTGCGCCCCGTGCCCCGTGTCCCGTGCAGGAACCGGGACTACCGCAGGATTATACAACAGAGTGCCCACCCGTCCCGTAAGAGATTCGGGATGATATGCTGGAGCCGGGACTACTGCTTTCGTTGACAGTCCCTTACCCTGACGGTACAATGAAGCCGCAGGCCTCTCTCAGAGAAAAGGAGACTCTCGATTGCTAAAAGAATTCAAAACCTTCATCATACGCGGCAACGTTATGGACCTGGCCGTCGCCGTGATCATCGGGGGAGCATTCGGTAAGATCGTCTCGTCCCTGGTCAACGACATCATCATGCCCTTGATCGGCCTGATCATCGGCGGGATCGATTTCAGCAGCCTGGCCTTCACCCTCGGCAGCGCCAAAGTTACCTACGGTAATTTCATTAATAACATCATTGATTTCATTATTATTGCCCTCGTTATTTTCTTGATGATCAAGTTCATCGACAACCTGAAGAAAAAGCCCGCACCCGTCGTAGCTGAGCCGACCACCAAGGAATGCCCGCACTGCTTCACCATCATCTCCATCAAGGCTACCCGCTGCCCCAATTGCACGTCGGAATTGAAAAAATAAGAATTTACTATTCGTTATTCGTGATTTGTAACCCGGCCTCCCGGCAAACGAATCACGAATAACGTGTATCGAATAACCCTCTCCATGGATTTCCTAGACAAACTCAACCCTCAGCAACGCCAGGCTGTGACGGCTGGCACCGGGCCCGTTTTGGTGCTGGCCGGACCCGGTTCCGGGAAGACGCGCGTCCTGACCCAGCGCGTGGCCTATTTGATTGCCACCAAGGGCGTGCGTCCGTACCAGCTGCTGGCGGTCACATTTACCAACAAGGCAGCGCGGCAAATGAGCGAGCGCGTCCGTGACATTCTGGGCGAATTGCCCGCCGACGGACTCTGGCTGGGGACATTCCACTCCATCTGCGCCCGTCTCCTGAGGCGCGAGGCCGAGCCCCGTGCCCCGTCCGGGAACCGGGACTACCTCGCGGGAACCGGGACTACTACGCATCTGCCATTCGATGCCAGTTTCGTTATCTATGATGAAGACGACCAGCAGCGCGTGGTCAAAGGGGCCATCCGTGACCTGAACCTGGACGAGAAAACCTATCGGCCACAATCAGTGCATGGCGCGATCTCACGAGCTAAAAACGAGTTGATTTTCCCGGATGCTTACCCCACAGAGACCTACCGCGACGAGGTGGTCAAGCGTGTCTATAAGCGTTATCAGGAAATCTTGAAACAAAATAACGCCGTTGACTTTGATGACCTGTTGCTATGGACGGCGCACCTGCTCTCCGAATTCCCCGCCGTGCGCGAGAAGTACGCCCAGCGTTTTCAGCATATTTTGGTAGACGAATTTCAGGATACTAACTTTGCCCAGTACGTTCTTCTCAACCACTTGGCATCTGTCCATAAAAACATCTTCGTGGTTTCAGACCCCGACCAATCAATCTATAGATGGCGCGGCGCAGATTATCGAAACATACAACGATTTGAAAAAGATTATCCCGATTGCCATGTAATTCTTCTGGAACAAAATTATCGTTCCAGGCAAAACATCCTCGATGCCGCCATGGCGGTCATTGACCGCAACCCGCACCGCCGCCGCAAGAGCCTGTTCACCGAGCGCGGCGCAGGCGAGAAACTCTTCTATTATGAAGCGCTGGACGATTACAGCGCAGCCGCCTTCGTGGTGGACACCATCGCCAGCCTCGTCGCCAGCCAGACCTGTGAGCCAGGCGACTGCGCCGTGATGTACCGCACCAACGCCCAGTCCCGCCTGCTGGAAGAAGCCTTCCTGCAAGCGCGTTTACCCTACCGGCTGGTGGGGGCGCAGCGGTTCTATGGACGGCGTGAAGTCAAAGACATCATCGCTTATCTGCGCCTGGTTCACAACCCCGCCGACGAAATTTCGCTCGACCGGGTCATCAACCTCCCGCCGCGCGGCATCGGCGACAAGACCGTCCTGGCACTGCACACCGCTGCCCGCGGGACGAACACCTCCCCGTCGGCAGTGCTGATGGACCTGGCCCGCGGCGACACCTCTCCTTTTTGGCCGCAGTTTACCGGTCGCGCGGCGTTGCCATTGGCCGACTTCGGGGCACTTTTATCGAACTGGCAGGCCGAGGCGCGGCGCGCGACGGTCACCGAACTGTTCGACCGTATCGCCAAAGACATCAACTATCAGGCATATCTCGACGACGGCACAGACGAGGGCGCCGAGCGCTGGGAGAACGTCCAGGAATTGCGCCGGTTGACGGTCGAGTACGAAAGCCGCACCTTGACTGATTTCCTCGAAAACGTGGCGCTCATCTCTGACCAGGATACTCTGGCCGAGGGCAAGAACGCCCCCACCCTGCTGACCCTGCACGCCGCCAAAGGGCTGGAATTCGGCGCGGTCTTCATCGTCGGCCTGGATGACGGCATCCTGCCGCACAGCCGTTCCTTCGACGAACCCGAAGCGATGGAAGAAGAGCGCCGGTTGTTCTACGTCGGCATCACGCGTGCCGAAGACCGGCTCTATCTGCTGCGCGCCTTGCGGCGTGGCGGACGCGGCTATACCGAGGAGACCATCCCCTCGCGCTATCTGGATGACATCCCGCCCGAGCTGCTCTCCGGGAAAGCACGCGCCGGGCGCTCCTCCCGCGCCCAGACTCCGGCGTGGCTGCGTTCGGAGCCCCTGAGCGGAGCCGCATCGTCCCCGGAGGGGAAAGGGCCTGCCACTGTCAAAGAGGCTCATTTCCGTGCTGGAATGAGAGTCCAGCACCCCACCTGGGGCGAAGGGATTGTGCTCAATTCCCGCCTGCAGGACAACGACGAAACCGTGAATGTGGTTTTCGAATCAGTTGGAATCAAGCGGCTGGCGGCGAGTCTCGCCAACCTGACAATCATGAAATAAAGCCGCGGCACAGAGTCCCGTGCTGGAACCGGGACTACCACGGAAGGATGTCTCTTTGCCTTTTGCTTTTACTGCTCTGACAATCATGAAATAAAGCCGCGGCACAGAGTCCCGTGCTGGAACCGGGACTACCACGGAAGGATGTCTCTTTGCCTTTTGCTTTTACTGCTTCTTGCAAAAAACCGTGAACAATTATCGA
The DNA here is from genome assembly GCA_026389975.1 of Chloroflexota bacterium. Taxonomy (GTDB): domain Bacteria; phylum Chloroflexota; class Anaerolineae; order Anaerolineales; family Villigracilaceae; genus UBA877. The sequence continues at coordinate 259 of JAPLGV010000486.1, read as the reverse complement.
TCAAAATACAGGGATTTAGTATCTGATCTGAAAATAAACTAGTGGTCAGTCACGCTGAAGTGGATGGATAAAGTTGTTTCAACTTGATGCGAGCGTCTTCAGTTCGAAATTGCCAATTAATAACAGCATGGGTACCGTTGCGCTCATTCGTAATTGCATGGATTTCCTTTTCGAGGATGGATTCATTGGGTATGTGCTGCTTCAACCTTCTACTGTACACACTCAACTCGATTTCTGCCATATCCAGCCAACTGCCATG
>JAPLGV010000329.1 GCA_026389975.1 Chloroflexota bacterium | reverse complement strand
CTTAGTCTCCGGCCATTCCTGCGTTCCCAGGTTACCCGGCGATGGCGGTGAGCCGTCCGGACCGATGTAACGAGTTAACCGGTCGGCCTGGTGGATGGGAACATAGACCTGGTCGCCGTTTTTGTACTCGATGCACAGGAATTCGCGCCCCAGCCCCTCCAGTGTCCGCTGGACCAGACCGACGTAGCGCCCGATACCATAATCTACGTGCACGATCCAGTCGCCCGGATGCAGATCCGCGTAAGCGGATTCGGGTGTCTCAGCTCCCGGTCGAGGACGCTGGCGCGGCTGCGGACGTTCCCAGCCGAAGATCTCGGAATCAGTAATCAGGTAATTAGTAATTCGGGATTCGGAAGTGAGCGTCCAGCCTTCGGAGAGCGATGCTTCGAGAAATTTAGGATTGCCTGGTGCCTGATTCCTTATCCCTAATCCCTGTTCTATCCAGAGTTCCTCGAGGCGGGAGGATTGACGCGAGACAATAACGACAGAATTATCCTCGCTGACAATCTTTGCCAGATACTCGGTAAACGGCTTCAGACGTCCGCCGAAGCGCTCGATGTGGCTAAATTGAGAGGCGAGATCGCCGGTAGATTCCTCGGCAGTCGAGTGTCCCAGTTCCATGCAGGTGAAGCTTTGCAGGTTATCCGCCAACTCTGACCAGGAGATGTAAGGAACCGGAAAATCCTCAGCTAGTGTCCCCTCGGCGATGGACTCGGTGCGCAGTTTAATCGCCTGCTCTTCGATCTCGGAACCGGTGCTCTCCAGAATGCTCAGGTCATCCATCAGCACGACGGATTTCTGCGGGAGATAGTCCAGCAGGCTGGAGGGCATGGAATACAGGAGCGGGATATGGAATTCAGATATTTCGGGATGGGGCGGATGGCCATCCGGCCCTACAATAAATTCGCGGGCAGGCGTAATGAGAATGGACCCTAATTTCTCGATGGTTCTCTGCGACGCCGGGTCAAAGCGCCGAAGGGTGTCAATCTCGTCGCCGAAGAATTCCAGGCGGACAGGGCGCGGCTCGGACTGGGGCCACACATCCAGCAGGCCGCCGCGGTGGGAGAACTGTCCTGGCTCGAGGACGGTGTCGGCAGGTTGGTAGCCGATGCTGACCCAGGTTTTCAGCAGGGAACCGGGCGGGATGCTCTGCCCGGCCTTAAGCAGTTTGCTGGCCTTGAGGAAATCGCGCCGGGGCAGGGTGTGCGTCATCATGGCTCGCGCGGTTGTAACGATGACCGGCGGCGTGGACGGTTTTTCCACAAACGGCAGGTGGTACGCTGAAAGTGCGGTAAGAGTATTCAGGCGTTCACGCCGGGTAGCGCTGCCCCAGGCGGCATTTTCGTAGAACAGCGGATTTGGCTCGGAGAAAATGTACCGGGAGACATCTGGCGCCCAGAAAACCAGTTCGTCGTACAACTGGAGCGCGTGGTCGGCGCGGTCGGTCACCAAGACGATGGGCTGGCCCAGGTCCGCGTGCAGGGCGGCCAGGATGGGCAAACGCGCGGCGCGCGGCAAGGCCAGGCCGGAAAGTTGCTTCCCGGTCTGCACGTCATCCAAAAGACGCTGATAGGCAGGAAGAGAGCGGATTTGTTGGAGGAGAAATTCCATGTTTTGTAGGGGCGACCTTTATGGTCGCCCTGGGCGGGGACAAGCCCCGCCCCTACGAAATAATGCCGTTATACTTGTTCATCGCTGCGTCCAACCCCTCCGTAACCCATGTCAGGACGGCCTCCACGGCGCGGTTGAGCGTCTCGGAGATGAACGTCAGGTCGGCGTTCGAGAAATCCTGCAAGACGTAATCTGGAGCCTGCATTTGTCCGGGAGGACGACCGATGCCCAGCCGCAGGCGCGGAAACTCGTCTGTGCCGAAGCGCTCAAGGATGGACGTCATCCCCTTTTGCCCTGCCGAACCGCCATCGGGGCGGATGCGGATTGTGCCGACCGGCAGGTCCAGGTCATCGTGAGCAATCAGCAGGTTTTCAAGCGGGAGTTTATAGAAGTGCATCAGTCCCTGCACTGACTGGCCGGAAAGATTCATGAAGGTCTGCGGCTTGGCAAGGATGATCTTGCGCTCCTGGTAGTTCGCACTTGCCACCAGCGCCTTGGATTGCAGGCGGGTGAAGCGCGCGTTGAGTTTGACCGTCAGCCGGTCCAACAGCATGAAGCCAACGTTATGGCGGGTCTCGCGGTACTCGCGGCCGGGGTTGCCCAGGCCGACAATTAAATAAGTTTCTGTCATATTTATTTCCGTCGCAGCCAGAGATAAATGCCGACAATAACAAAGGTCAAAATTGCCGCCATTCCGCCATAGAGAATACTGGCAGAGACATCCGTTGGAGCCAACGCGGCTGGGTTGCGCGGCAGGGCAGTCGGTGTGGGGAAGGGTGTCGCGGTCGGCGTAATGGTCGAAAGGGGCGGTGCTTCCGGGGCAAGGGCCATCGGTGTGGGTGTCTCCACCGGGGTGTAGTTACGCACGCGCAGGCCCGAAACGAGGGCCTCGCGGGAACTCCCGTCTGTCAGATAAATGCGCAGGCGTAAAACATAATCTCCATCCGTAATGACCGTTGTATCCCAGGCTGCCAGCTTATCGTTGAAGACCGGCTGGCTGTTCAAGGTAATCAGGAACCAGGTCCCGGTCGGATCATCCGCATAGGTGAACGAGACCTCTGCCGAGACAAACCCGGTCACATCACTGGACCCGGCAATTGTCACAACACCCTGAAGCACATCCCCGGGGCGCGGTGCAACGATGACCGGATCGCCAAACTGGACATTTTGCTCCAGAACTGTCGTGGCCAAAAGCATCGCGAAAAACGAAGACCAGGCAAGGATGCGCATAAAAAGTCAAAGATTGAGTCTAACACGAAGGGAGGCGCGGGTCAACATTTTTGCGTCAACCCGCCTCGGCGCGTGGGTGTCCCTGCCGGTGAAGGTGGAAGGTTCTACTGATTCAATTGCTCTTTATCCGGATAAACCGGATGATGGGCGCGAAATCCTGACCGGTGTCGAAGTAACCCCCGATGGTTATGTCAAGGTGAAAGTGAATTTCCTGGGCACGTTTACCCTGGTCACTCCATAAAGCCGAAAGAAACACATATCCAGAATAATGGAATCGGGGCGGTTTCAACCGCCCCGATTTTCTTATCTTCGATGCGAGAGAGGATACGAGATATATGCGGATATTGCCACTTCTTGAACAGGCGCTCCTGGAGTAGCAGTAATGAATAACCGGCCCCAGGCTGAAATACCATCCTGCAAGATACAAGTCTGGAATGTAATGTGATCCGCGCCTTGATAATACATTGCAAACATTTCCAAGGCAGTATAAGTAACGCCGGTGTTCAGGTCAATAAAATTGCTCCCTGTGCTGTAAGGGTCGAGGGCCTGGTACCTGTTAATGCTGCTGATTGTATAGTTTGAGATAGTGCCATCCCCGTAGATGGTCCGCACTTCCTGGCCGGTCTGCAAATTGACGAAATTTTCCCCGGCAAGGAGATTGTGCGCCAGCAGACCAATCGTCCCATATTGGGTCGCCATACTAAATTGAGTAACAACCCCTTCGGCCGTTGATACATAGCCCGGATTATCCATCGACTGCTGCACTACTCGATAGGCCATTACGCCCGGCACGTAGACGCCGCGCACGACCCCGGCCTGTCCATCTGTCACTGCGGCAATAAAATCGGAGAATGCCGGGAGCAACATACTGTCTGCTGCGTGGGCCGGCATCCATGGAATAATAACCAAGCTGGCGAACAGTGCAAATAAAACAATTGCCTTGAGTGGATTTTTGGTTTTCATGGCAGAACCTCCCGAAAAAGTAGGGGAAAACGGGAAGTCTGCCTGACGTGCAAGGCGGTTTCTCGTTTTCGGCAACCTGGCAATCGTGACCGGTTTCCCGGTTTTAGACCCATGGCTTTGCGTCCCCGGCTTTCGCCGGGTTTGCCTTTATCGAACGAAATGGCATATTGAAACGAAACGGGCCTGGAATACACCAAGCCCGTCAAAAACGATAACTCTTCATCTTCGGCGGCCTGGCAGTCATGGTCACAGGAGTGACGTTAGACCCATAGCTTTGCGTCCCCGGTTTTCACCGGGTTTGCCATTATCGGATAACTCAATTTTTAAGGTGAACTTACTCGTACATTATACCTTGTATGTGTGGGAATGAGACGAGCCTTTCATCTCTGTTAGGTTACAAAAATGAAAGATTTTTCCCGGTTGCT
>JAPLGV010000489.1 GCA_026389975.1 Chloroflexota bacterium | reverse complement strand
TATATAAGGCAGCGTCATCAGCCCGCAGAAGACTGTCCCAATTTTCAGGCTCAGGAACGACAGCCCTGTGCCGAAGATCCATGAGACAACCAGAGTGAGATACATCTGGATGGCTTCGCGGCCGGTATTGCGCGGAAAGAAGATGTGCGTCTGGCCCTGGGATACATCGTACACATCTTGGATTTTCTCGGCGTGGTCACTGAATGGTTCGGACGGGACTCCCCCAATGTTGTATACGCGGAAGAAGACAACAATGGCTACCACCGCCAGCACGAGCAGGGTCCAGCGAGTGACTTTGAACTGCCAGCTATCGCGGCTGAAAAAGTCCTTAACCCGCGGCCAGAAGGGCGGCTGGTTTTCGAGCGGCAGCCAGAAAGCCCAGACGAAGAAAATAATCGCAAGAACCCATAACGTTACATTCACCCGCGTGAACAAGTTGTCACCGAGGGTCAGGAAAGCCGCCACTGACAGCACGATCCCCAGGATGAGCGGCAGCCGCCGCACCCGCAGCGTATCGGACCCGGTACTTGGTTCCGGGTAGGGAGTGAGAGTCCACTCATTACGCAGACAGGCCAGGATGAGCCAGGCGAAACCAAACCCATAGAGCACCAGCCCGGTGATAACGGTCCGGTTGGGAGAAGGCTCAAAAGCTCTCTGTCCAAGAAGAGCAAAGAAAAGAGCGAGCAGCGAACGCCAGGGCCAGCGATTCGCTTGCGCAGTCTTTTCCCGAGGCTTTCCTGCCATCTCCGGCGTCTCTGGCTGCGTTACCAGAGACTCTCCTTCAACCGACTGAAGCAATACCGGCTCTAGTGCATTCAGTTCAACCTTTTGCTCGCGTTCCCAGAACTTCAGCTTTGATTTCAGGTAATCAAGGATGCTGGGTTCTCCCATATCAGGATGGTTTTTATTTGAGTTCATTTAATTTTTTTTCCGTGGTTAATTTCCTGGCGACCATCATGATACTCTCACCCCAGTGCATTGGCAAGAAGGGTAAACCAACAATCGCCTGGAAACCGCCGAGGAAACCGAAGACTAATTTCTGCAAAACCTTTGGCACCACCGGGATATATGGCACATCCCAGAAACCATCCGAAAATACCTTTAGCAGACTGAAGCCCGCGTTCCGGATCATGTCCAGCCATTCGGCAGGTGGCTTGAGCGAAATATGCGTAGGGTCCTGGTAGCCAATCCATTTCTTGCCTTTCCATGGTTTCAAAAGGGAAGAAAGATTGGGCGTGGCAAGGATCAGCGCGCCGCCGGGAGCGATGATACGCCCCAGTTCGGCAATCGCTTTTTCGGGGTGCGGAAGGTGTTCGACAACATGCTTGATGATGACCACCCCAAAGACACCCTCAGCGAAGGGCAGTTCCTCGGCGCTGGCAGCCTGCAGCGAGGTCCGCGGCGCGACCGATTTCGACTGGACCAGCGCCCAGTGGTTGATGTCGGCGGCGTAAGTCTCGAACGTCCCTTCCAATTGACCAGCGAGATGCCCCAGCCCGGACCCAATTTCCAGCAGGCGCGCGCCTGGTTTGCCGTAGCGGCGAGCCAGGATGGCGTAAAAACGGTTCGACCACCAGTACTGGCTGTATCTGGCGAACGAAACGTCTCTGTAGGTGTGGGTGTTGAAATATTTTTCGTCGAAGGACATATTATAAGCAGTAGTAACGACATAAGTCGTTACTACATCTTTCTGGCAATATAAAACGTGAACGTGCCATCTTCAACCGGCTCGGCGGAGGCGTGCCGCCGGACGAATTTCTCTGTCAGCCAGAGATTCCATTTGGCGGGAGCAATCACCCATTTACCGGTCAGTTTGCGGGCCGCCAGCGACGGCAGGCCGAAATAATGACCCCATTCTAACACGCGCAACGCGGACGGGGAAAAGTAGTGCCACCAGCGCTCCAGCCGGAACCCGGCCTGATCCAGCCACTCCTGCCAGACCTGTGGCCCGTCGGCATGCTGGACGCGCGAGATGCGCCGAAACCATTCGGTGTAACCCTTCCCCAGCAAGCGGGAGATGGACAGTTCAGAAAGATAGCGTTCGTTCGGCACGCAGAAGTAGAACGGCGCGCCGGGTCTGAGCACGCGGGCGGTGTCCGCCAGCACGGCATCAATATGCGGGATGTGTTCCAGCACAGAGTTGCTGAATGCGCTGGCAAAATATTCATCCGGGAACGGCGACTGCGCCCCGTCCGCCTGGACAAGCAGGCGATAGCAGCCGCGTCGCCCGGCCTCGTGGATGGGGCCGGTCCAGGGGTCGAGACCCACGTCAATCTTGCGGTCAAAGGTCAGCGAAGCAAAATGTCCGTCGTCGCAACCGACATCAAGGATTGGCGCGGGCAGGTTGAAGGTCTGGTAATAAGCCGCTTCAACGCCCCGGACCAGGGCGCGAAAGTAAGGCAGGTCACACAGATGGAGGAATAGAAAATCTTTTTCAGTCATGATATAATGATAGCACTTTCTCGAAAAGTGATAGCAGGAGCAGTTCTATGATCCGAACGATGGTTCAACTGACCGAAGAGCAGATGAAGGCACTGAAAGAACTGGCAAAAGCGAGGAAAACCTCCGTTGCCAGACTGGTGCGCGAGTCTGTGGCGCAGTATGTGGTTACCACAAACAAAGAGGCCGACCGTGAAGAAAAACGCCGCCGGGCGTTGGAATTCATCGAATTGATGAAAAAAGAACCCTTCCATGATAAAGACGGCGCAACGGATGTTTCTGTGAATCATGATAAATATTTGGCGGAGATTTTCGGGACATGGTAATCTTCGTAGATACTTCCGCCTTTTATTCTCTGTCATGTGCCGAGGACCGCAACTATTTCCAAGCGATTAAGATTTGGGAAGATTTGGTGAAAGAAGAAACCGACCTGGTGACCAACAACTATATAGTTGTGGAAAGTATCTCTCTCTTCCAAAACCGCTTTGGAATTGATCAGGTGCGAACATTTCAAACAAAATTAGTGCCTTTCATTAATATGGACTGGATTGGTGAAGAACAACACGCTGTCGCTATTCAAACCGTCCTCACCGCTAACCGCCGCAACTTGAGCCTGGTAGATTGTGCCTCTTTCGAAACCATGCGCCGCTTGGGAATCGAGACCGTCTTCACTTTCGACGAACATTTCCGCGATCAGGGGTTCAAGGTCATACCGTAGGGGCGACCTTCTTGGTCGCCCAGGGCAAGGATGAACCCCGCCCCTACCCCATCAACTTCTCGAACAACTTTTCATACTCCGCCGCGACCGTATCCGGGTCGTAGAGTTTCGCCAGTGCCGCTGTGTCACAACGGTATTTTTCTTTCTCGGCGAAGATCTCCAGCAATGCCTCGGCCAGCGCGGACGAGTCGCCGATCGGCACCACTATCCCCATGGCGTGCATCTGCACCGGGCGGCGGACGCCCGGCAGGGCCGAGGCCACGCACGGGACATTGTTCATCATCGCTTCCACCTGCACCAGCCCGAAGGCCTCGGTCGAGTTTAAGGATGGAACAACCAGCACATCCATATTGGGATAAAAAGCGGCGAGTTGTTCCTGGCTGAGATTGCCCAGGAACTTCCAGCAGCCCATCTCTTCGTATTTCTTGATGCGCGGCATCAGCCGGTCAGCGTATGCTTGTTCGCCTATCACATTCTGGTACTGACCAGCGAACAGCACCTGCGCCTGCGGGTAATTCTCCAGTACGGTAGGCAGCGCGTCGAGCAGGACCTCGATCCCTTTTTCCGCGGCGAAGCGCGTTACCATCCCGATCACGGGATGCCGTTGCCGGGTCTGGTATGTTCCGGCAAAGGTTTCGACGGCACCGGATTCGGCAGGCGGGAGTACCACCGGTGGGAGGAAGGGAGTCAGCTTGCGACGGTAACGGGAAAGGTAGGCTGAATTATCAGCGTAATCCTGGGTATACGTGACAAGATGGTCCACCAGCAGCGCCGCCATGTTGTTCTGGAACTGCACCACCAGGTTGACGAAGCGGTTGAAGAGACCGGGCGGCAGGAACAGGTCGCAGTGATAGGTCAGGACGACAGGTTTGCCAAACAGGCGGGCGCGCAGGGCCACGCCGGGGGCGTCGAACTGCGGCAGGTGTAACTGGACCACATCGTGCTGCCAGACCAGTTTCGTGACTACCAGGCCGAAGGTTGGGGCAATGACGCCCTTGCTGATGCGCAGCGCCACCGGGACACGGACCACCCGCACACCGTCCATCATCTCTTCACGCGGCAGCGACTTATCGTACCGGGTGGTCATCACGGTCACCTGATGGCCGCGTTTGGCAAAAGCACGCGCCAGTCGTTCGGCGTAGATGGTCAGACCGGAAGTGTGGGGACGGTAGTAAGTGAGGACGGTAAGAATACGCATGGCTAATGGTTGTGGTTGTTGACGGTAATATCGCAATACAGGCCAACAGGGGCACAGTCCATGTCCCGTCCGGGAACCGGGATTACCCCGCACTCCAACTGAAGTGTAGCGTGGGTGATACCGTAATGATGCGCCAGCATCCCCCCCACCGCCACCTGGACTTTCGCCCCAACGCTAACCGTCACATCGTCGGTGATCAGGTGCGCTGAGAGGGTGCGCAGCGAACGGGTGATACTCCAGACGTGCAGATCGTGGATGCCGCGCACGCCTTCGACAGCCAGCATGTCACGCCGGAGGGCATTCATGTCAATGTCAGCAGGAGTAGATTCCATCAAAATTTGCACCGATTCGCGCAGGATACCCCTGGCATTCCACAGGATGAGGAAACCAATCAGAACGCTGACCAGCGCGTCGAGCCAATTCCAGCCGGTGAAAAGGATGATAATCCCCGCAATCACCGCCCCGAGCGTAGACACCACATCTCCCATCAGGTGCAGGAAGGCGCTGCGCAAGTTCAAGTCATTTTCACTGCCGCGCCGGACCAGCAGGGCTGTCACCAGATTGACGATGACCGCCGCAGCCCCTACGCCGATGAGAATATTGGCTTCGACTTCAGGTGGCGTGACGAAACGCTTCCAGGCTTCGTAGAAAATCCCCAGGGCGATGAGCGCCAGCGTGGTCGAGTTGACCAGCGCGACAAGGATCCCGGCACGGTGATAGCCGTAGGTCTTGCCAGAATTGGCCGGTTTGGTGGTAATCCACAACGCCCACCAGGTCAGCGCCAAGGCTAGCACGTCGGTGAGGTTATGCGCCGCGTCGGTCAGCAGGGCCAGGGAGTTGGCGAATACCCCGGCGAGGATTTCGACAACCACAAAGACCAGCGTGATGCCCAGCGAAAGCGCCAGCCGGCGGACGGTGGAACGGGAAAGGTCGGAGATGGGTTCGTGTGCCATAGGTCAGGACTGATCGATTATAACCCAGGGGAATTAAAACTTCCGAAGTGTTCAGCTTCAGAAGTCCGGTTCCTAGAACAAATCCTTGTTCTCCCTCACCCACTCGAACAGCCTCCCCTCCCCCGCCTCCACCCCCACCTTCGGCTTCCAGCCCAGGTCCCGCTCCGCCTTGCGGATGTCGGCCACAAAGACCTTCTGGTCGCCGGGACGCCAGTCGCCGCGCCTCACCGGGACGGGCTTGCCCAGCAGTCTCTCCAACAGCGGCCCGAACTCGGTCCAGATGGACATCGTATTTTCCGGCCCGCCACCCAGGTTATAAACCTGGCCCCGCACCGAGTCAATCTTCGCGGTGGCGGCGTCATAGGCATTCAGCAAATCGTCCACATGGAGCACGTCCCGGATCTGTTTGCCGTCGCCGTAGATCGTCAGCGGGCGGCCGGTGACAGCAGCGATGATCATCCACGCCACCCAGCCCTGGTCCTCCACGCCGAACTGGCGCGGCCCGTAGATGCAGGATTGACGGAGGACGACTGACGGTAGACCGTAAATTCTTGCATAATCACGGACGTATTGGTCGCCGGTCCCTTTGGAGCAGCCGTACGGGGAATGGAAATCCAGCGGCTGGGTTTCCGGGCAGCCCAGCGGTAGGTCAGAGTAGCGCCAGCGGGTGGCGTCTTCCACCACTTTCACATCTTCCATCCCGCCGTAGACCTTGTTCGTGGAGGCGTACAGGATGACCGGCTTACGCTCATTGAGCCGCGCCGCTTCCAGCACGTTAAACGTCCCCTGGGCATTGATCTCGAAATCCTCGCGCGGATGGATGACCGATGTGGTCACCGCGACTTGCGCCGCCAGATGGATAATGACATCCGCCGCGCGGCTGGAAATCGTTAAAAGGGCCGCGTCGCGCACGTCCCCGACCGTGAGCCGGAACGCGGCTTCCCCGAATTTTTCCTGCAACCAGGCCAGGTTACGCGGCGCGCCGGCCCGGCTGAGATTATCGTAGATGGTGACTTTTTCGCCGCGTTCGAGCAGTCGGCTGACATAGTTCGAGCCGATAAAACCAGCTCCACCGGTGATGAAGTAATTTTTGGACATAAAGTCTCCGTAGGGGCGACCAAGAAGGTCGCCCAGGGCAGGGACAAGCCCTGCCCCTACATTTCCTGCCTCTTCCGCAACTGACGGTAGATGCCCATCAGCGTCTCCCCTTCGCTGGACAGCGCGTACAGACCGATGATACCAGTGGAAAGATAATTGAACAGGTGCGACGTCAGCGCGGCGGCCAGCGCTGTGGACTGGTCACCGCTCAAGAGCGTAATCGCTCCGCCGAAAGCGCCTTCGAACGTACCCACCGCGCCGGGCATGGACGGGATGGCATTTCCAAAAGCAACTGCACCCAGCCCAAACAGTGACCAGACCAGTGTTGCCTGCGGAAAGAACGCCAGGATCAAAAGATAAAATTGAAAGATGGCAATCGCCCAGTTGAGCGTCATCCAGAGCAAAACGCGGACAAACAGCCAGCCGTCGGTCAGGATGGACAGGCCGGAGAAAAGCGAAGCCAGGAAGTCCCCGGCTCGTT
>JAPLGV010000240.1 GCA_026389975.1 Chloroflexota bacterium | reverse complement strand
GGTGACGATGCTCTGCGTCGTCACTGCCACCGGGAAGCTCCGTGTCCCAAGACCGGGCGCGAAGCGCAGGTGAGAGCGTTCCGACGCGGAGTGTCAGAACGAGAGAAATCCAGGATAGGTTAAATCTCCCATAGGGGTGACGCTCATCATCGCCCAGGGCAGACACATACCCCTTCGGGGCACTTACAGGGTACTGCTAAATATTTGAACCCAAATATTCGTTTTTTTACTGTTTTTTGGCTGCTTCAGTTCAGAAATTTATGCAAGTAGCAGTAGGCCTGCCCCTACGATATAATAAATCTATGCCCCGCAAGATCTTGCATCTCGACCTGGATGCCTTCTTCTGCGCAGTCGAAGAACTGCACGACCCGTCTCTGCACGGCAAAGCCTTCGCCGTGGGCGGCAGGCCGGAGGAACGCGGCGTGGTGGCCTCCTGCTCGTACGCGGCGCGCCGGTTCGGGGTCCGCTCGGCGTTGCCGATGAGCCGGGCGCTGCGTCTCTGCCCGGGGTTGCTGGTCATCTCGCACCACCACGGCAATTACGGGGAGATGTCCGTAAAAGTCATGCAGCGCCTGCATGACCTGTCCCCACTGGTCGAACAAATCTCGATTGACGAAGCCTTTGTGGATATCAGCGACCTGCACGAAGCCCCGGCGACAATCGCCCGCCGCCTGCAACAGCGCGTTAACGATGAACTCGGCCTGCCATGTTCGGTCGGTGTGGCGACGAACAAACTGGTCGCCAAGATTGCAACTGAGGTTGGGAAGAAGACCGCCAAAAAGGACCAACCGCCGAACGCCGTGACGGTCGTCCCACCCAGCACGGAAGCAGCCTTTCTGGAGCCCCTATCGGCAAACATGCTGTGGGGCGTGGGACCCAAGACCGCCGCCCGGCTGGCCGAGTACGGCATTAAAACGATCGGTGACCTCGCCCGCCGCCCCGAAGCGGACCTCATCCGCTGGTTCGGCGAAAACGGGCGTGACCTGGCGCGCCGCACCTGCGGGGTGGATAACAGCCCCGTAACCACCGAGCACGAGGTCAAGTCCATCAGCCAGGAGACCACCTTCGCCCGCGACGTGCGCGACGACAAGCTGCTGGCCAACACGCTGCGCGACCTCTCGGCGGAAGTGGGCCGCCGCCTGCGCCAGGCGAACATCGCCGGGACAACGGTCAAGATCAAACTGCGCTGGCCGGACTTTACCACCCTGACCCGTCAGGTCACAATGTCCCAGCCCACCGACCAGGACGAGGAGATTTATCGCCTGGCACTCGATCTGCTGGGGAAGGTGCGTGCAAAAGGGAAAGCCGTTCGCTTGATCGGCGTAGGCGTAAGTGGGCTGGGTGCGCCGCTGCGCCAGTTGGAATTATGGGGCGCGGATTCAGAGAAATCGCGCCGCTTGCAGGAGGCGCTGGATACGGTCCGCGCGAAATTTGGCGAGCAGTCCATCCGGCGCGGGAAGAGGATCCACAAATAAACCATCCTCGTTCTTCAAATTACCTGTTTACAGTTGTGTACATCTGTGGTTAATCAAGGAGTTCAAGATGCCTGTCAAAACCGGAAACATTTCCCTGAACACACGCGGCAACACCGATATCTGCGACATCACAAAAGAACTGGAGCGCCTGGTCGTCGAATCCTGCCTGAAGTCCGGCACGCTGACGGTCTTCTGTCCCTCCTCCACCAGCGGGTTGACGACCGTAGAGTTCGAGCCGGGCGCGGTCGCCGACCTGAAGCGCATGTTCGAGGAACTCGCCCCATCGGGCCGCGATTACGCCCATAATGCCACCTGGGGCGATGGCAACGGCCATTCGCACATGCGGGCCTCCCTGCTCGGTCCCTCGCTGACCATCCCATTCGTCGAGAAAACCCTGACGCTTGGTACCTGGCAACAAGTGGTTCATGTGGATTTTGACGTCCGTCCACGGCGCAGGGAATTGGTGGTGCAGATGGTGGGAGAATAACAGTAGGGATGACAGGCTGGTGATCCCTACTGCTTTCGGTTCACCACGGCAATCCGCACAAATCAATCACGCCTTCCGGCCAGTCTTGTTTGAGCACCGGCAGAGTCATGACCGGAATACTGAAGGCTTGTTTGCCATCAAGCTGCTCGATCAGCATGGACTGGGCAACCACCTTCCAGCCTCGTTTTTCATAACTGGGGATCATCTTCTCGGTGGCAATCATAAGACCAAAATCCACCTTCTGTGGGTCATGCAGGAAGTCCACAGCCACTTTGAGCGCTTCGGTGGCATAGCCGCGTTTGCGCCATTCCACCTTGGTCGCCACATTCCCGGTCCCCCCTAACTTGACTGGCTGTTTGCCCACCATGGCCGTGCGCTCGATAATGTGGACGTTGGTGACCAGTTCTTCGTCCTCCCAGACCATTACGGTCCAATCAGCAGTAGCCCATTTTGTACCGGTCAGGTAAGCATACAGGGAACTGGTAACCACGCATTCCTGGCGGGCTTTTTCAAACGTGCTCAACTCACTGGCAGATTTAACTTCAATTCTCATCGTGATTGCTCCTCATCACGAGAATGATTCTATCTCAGCCGAAGAAAGGACGCAAGCGCAAATAAATCATCACCAGGATTCCAACAATGGCTGCCAGCGAAACTAATCCACGCCTTATCCCTTTGCGAGGGATAAGAATACATCCTCCAGCGTCGGCTCGCCGCGCTCGAGCGTGACCACCGTCAGCCCGGCGGACTTCAGCCCGAGGCGAAGGTCTTTCTCTTTCATTCCCCGCTCAGTAATCATCCGTAAATGGTCGCCTGCCAGACCCACTCGCAAGATGCCTGCACAAGTATCGCAGGCATTTAATGCAATTTGCAATGGCTCGGCATGTACCTCCCATACGTCACCGGGGACAACCTGCATTTTAAGCGCCGCCGGGGTATCCAGCGCCAGCAGCTTGCCATCCCGCATCATACCCACTCGCCCGCAGTATTCGGCTTCGTCCATGTAATGGGTCGTAACAAAAACCGTCACACCCTCCGCCGCCATTGCATAGATCAAGTCCCAGAAGCTGCGCCGCGCTGACGGGTCCACACCGGAAGTGGGTTCATCGAGAAAAAGTAGTTTCGGTTGGTGGACAAGCGCGATCGCCAACGCCAGCCGCTGGCGCCAGCCTGCCGAGAGCGCCCCTGCCAGTTCGGACCCGTGACCTGCCAACCCGACCAGGGCCAGTGTCTCCTCGATGCGCTTCTTGTCGCGGATGCCATAGAAAATTTCTGTGACATATACCCGGCGCGGGCACGTACTTCCTCCGATTGACGGAAAGCATCGAAGCCGAGCACGGTGGCCTTGCCATCCGATGGCTCGTACAGCCCAAGCAACATGCGGATGGTGGTGGTTTTTCCGGAGCCGTTCGGGCCGAGATAGCCTACAATCTCCCCGGCCTCCACGGTGAACGACACGTGATCAACCGCGACGAAATCGCCGAAGCGGCGGGTCAGGTTTTCTGCGATCACAACAGGGTCAGACATGGTTTCACCACAGAGCACACAGAGAGCACAGAGTTATGAGTTGAAAAGAGAGGCGAGCGTCTTGCGGATCAGGGCGGCTTTTTCGGAGCGGCCCATGGCCTCGTAGGCTTCGAGTTCATCCTCGAGCAGGAAAGTCGGGACGCGCAGGCCGTGCATGTCCACCCAGACCAGCCGGAAAAAATCGGTGTAGGTGCGCCAGGTGCCGTCGGGCATCTTATGGGCGATGTTCGCCAACAGTTCGATCTCGATGCCCTCGACCTCAGCCTTGCCGTCCAGCGAACGCATGCCGGGCGACTCCCACAATTGGACAGCCGTCTTCATGGACCCGGCCAGGCGCTGCTCGATGAGGTAGACCGTTTTCTCCTCGGTCTGGATGTCCAGGTCATGGACCGGCACGTCCACCCCCTGCAGGCGCAGGCCGGCGGACCCGGTCAGGGCCCAGAGGAATTCAGCGGGCGGGATGTATTCGAGCAGAGCCGCGAGGGCGCGGGTATGGGCTTCGGGCAGGTCGAGGCGAGCGACAAGGTTCGTCAACGGGATCAATCCTTACTACCGGAGAGCGAGATGAACACGTCCTCCAGCGTCGGGGGGACGAGACGCGCTTCGACCCGCGCACCGGCGCGGGCGGGGAAAGCCTCCGCCAGGGCCGCGATAACGGACTCCGCTCGCCCCCCGCCGGGGACGACGCGCAGGTGCAGTTTGTCGCCAAAAGCGCGGACATCTTCCACGCCCTTGATTTTCTCCACCGCCTGCCGCATGGAAGGAAGCGACCTGCCGCGTACCTCGACGATGCACCTTTCCAGCGTGGAGCGCAGTTGGGACGGTGTCCCTTCGGCGATCATCCGCCCGAGACGCATGAACCCGACGCGGTGGCAGCGGGCGGCTTCGTCCATGTAAGGCGTGGAGAGGATGACAGCAACGCCGCCCTCCTCTTGCTCTCCCCCTGTCCCAGACGGGGGGAGACTGAGGGGGGCAGACACGAGCCGGATGAGCAGTTGCCAGAAATCCTGCCGCGTGACCGGGTCCACGCCGGTGGTGGGCTCGTCAAGCAGTAGCACCTTCGGGCGGGTGACAAGAGCCGAGGCCAGGCCAAGTTTCTGTTTCATCCCGCCGGAGAGCTGACCGGCGCGGCGGTCTTTGAAGGAGTCAAGACCGACAAAGCTGAGGATTTCCATGCAGCGCGGCAGCCATTCCTGCCGGGAGAGGCCGCGCACTTCGGCAAAGAAACGGATGTTTTCCAGCACGGTCAGGTCTTCATAAAATGAGAAACGCTGCGACAGGTAGCCGAGTTGGGCGCGCACCTGCTCGGTCTGCTTGCCGACCGAATAGCCGCAAATGGAAGCATCACCGGAATCGGGTTTGAGGGCGCCGACCAGCAGGCGCATGGTGGTGGTTTTGCCTGCCCCGTCTGAGCCAACCAGCCCGTAGATCTCACCGGAGGCGATGTTCAAATTCATATCGTCCACGGCGAGGGTGGCGCCGAAGGTCTTGCGCAAATGTTGAGCAACAATCGAGACGGTCATGTCATTTTCCTGGCGTTGAAATAGTTCTTTATCACAATTCCTCCACCGGTTGAATGATAACCATTGCCTCCGATGCGGCCAGTTCTTCCAACTGCTGGCGGCTGGGGCGCTTCGGTAGGCCGTGCGCTTTTTGCATCAACAAACCTATCATGAACGGATGATGCTGGAGGCGGGTTTCCAGGAAATCAGCAATCCGGGCCGGGTCGGTGACGGTTTCGGCCACCCCGCGGAAGCGGCGGTTCTTTACCCGGACCTCGATCCTGCCATCCGCTTCGATGTTGCGGTACCAGTCCGACTTCGTCCCACGCGCCGAACCGAGAAAGAAATTGCCATCTATTTCCTCGTACTGCAAGGGTGTGATACGCTTCTGCCCACTCTTGCGGCCGGTGGTGGTCAGCAGAAGGATTATTTTCCCGACAATCGGCCCCAGCCCAACGGCATACAGCAACCGATGGATGCCTTGGATGTTTTTCATCCTGCTCCAGAAATCATCGGTAATCATTTCGTTTCCTCGTCGTCTCCCTTTGTCAAGTTGGCAAGTTTGAACGTTAACATGTTGACACGTTGGGGAGTTTGCATGTTAGACCTCATAGTCTGACGAATCTTCACGCACATGCTGAGCCTGGGGGTGCGACTCGAGATAGGTGATAAAGCGCGCCAGTTGACGTGCATTTTTATCCGCCAGATCAAACAAGATTTTGAATTCTTCCGGTGTTATATACTGGAGGTCCAAAGCCACATACGCCTGGCTGCGAACTTCCCCGGCCGAGCCTTTCGCCAGTCCAAGGTATCGCATGAATTGCGCCTGCGTCTGGTTCTCAAACCCTTCAGCAATATCACTCATCACAGATACTGCGGCGCGGCGAATCTGGTCACGCAGACCGAAATCTTTTGAAAAAGCGCCCTGTCCGCTCAGGCCATAAACGAGACGGGTCAACTCCCGCGCCGTCTGCCAGGCTTGAATCTCCTCGAAACGCAAAATCGTGGACATGGTTCCTCCTCAGCCATCATTTATAGATGCTAGATTCTGCCGACGTTCAAACGTGGTAAAGTTTTAACGTGTGAACGTTACATCCGCGGGCATGCCAGGTTTCAGTTTCCCGTCCGGGTCCTGAACCTGGAGCTTGATGGCGAACACGGTACTGGTGCGCCCTTCGATGGTCTGGACGTTGCGGGGAGTGAACTCAGCCTGTTCGGCGATATGACTGACCGTCGCGGTGAAGGTCTCGCCGGGGAAGGAGTCCACCGTCACGGTGGCAGACTGGCCGAGGGAAATTTCGCCGTAGCGGTCTTCAGGGACGTAGACGGTAATGGTCAGGTTGTCGAGGCGGCCCAGGCTCATCGCCGAAGCGCTGGGAACAACGATTTCGCCAGGCTGGATGGAACGCGTCAGGATGGTGCCGTCTGCCGGGGCGGTGATGGTCAACCTGGAAATCTGGGTGTCCATCAACGCCAGGCTGGCCTCGGCCTGCGTCACGGCCAGCTGAGCCTGGTCCGCGGCGGCCTGCGCCTGATGGAGAACCGCCTGCGCGGCTGCGACCTTGGGCGAGTTCTCGCCGGTCTGCAGGGCCAGCAGACGATCCTGGGCAGATTCAGTGCGCTCCTGCGAGGCAGACAGGACAGCGCGGGCAGGGATAATGCTCTTTGCTGCATCGGTGTCTTTCAAGCCATCATAAGCAGCCTGGGCATCCTCCAGTCCGGTTTTTGCAGTGTCGTAAGCAGACTGGGCAGCCTCGCGTAAGTCGGTATTATTGGCAGCGTTGGCACGCGTCAGCACATCCTGGGCAACGATGGAAGCGGCGTGTGCGTTGGCGAGGCGCGTCTCCGAGGCGACGAAATCCGCATTGGCCGGGTCTGACAGCAGGGTATTGAGGCTGTCCTGTGCCCCCTCGCCGGCAGACCTGGCTGCGTTCACTTCGGTCTGGGAAGCGGCAATCTCGTCAGCGCGGCTGAAATACCCGCCAGGGAGGGTGTACCCGGCCGGGTTAATGGCGTACCAGTCCGAGCTGCGGGTGGAAGCGGATTCGAGGCGGGCAGCGTTCAAGGCCAGGTCGTAGTTGGCTTGGGCAGTTGCCAGGGCGGCATCCGCCGTCGAGGCGGCAGCCCGCGTCAGGTTCAGGGAGGCCGCCGCGACAGCCCGCTGCGCCTCGAGCAGGGTGTCATCCAGTCTGAAAAGCACCTCACCAGCTTTGACCGGAGCACCTTCATCTACCGATA
>JAPLGV010000504.1 GCA_026389975.1 Chloroflexota bacterium | reverse complement strand
TTGCCGTTATAGAAAGTGCGGAGTAGGAGGAGCCTATGCCACAAAAATATGGACTCGGTCGTGGATTGGGAGCGTTGATCCCCGGTGGGGATAATGTTCAGATGGAAAACGGTGTTGTGCTGGCCCCGGTGGAGATGGTTTTACCGAATCCGCGCCAGCCGCGCAACATGATGCATCCTGAGGGGTTGGAAGAACTGACCGCTTCGGTGCGTGAACACGGCGTGCTCCAGCCACTAATCGTAACGCTGGGCGAGTCGACGGGGCAATACATCCTGATCGCTGGGGAACGCCGCCTCCAGGCGGCCCGGTTGGCAGGTCTGGCCTCGGTACCGGTGCTTGTCCGCCAGGCCACCGACCAACAGCGGCTGGAACTGGCAATCATCGAAAACGTCCAACGCTCTGACCTCTCTGCACTCGAAGAGGCTGAGGCGTACCGCCAGTTGGCCGAGGATTTTGATCTTTCCCACGAAGGCATCGCCGCCCGCGTTGGCAAGAGCCGCGTGGCGGTGACGAATACCCTGCGGCTGCTCCGGCTGCCTGACTCGGTCAAGAATGCCCTGATCGAGAAGCGCATTTCAGAGGGACATGCGCGCGCCCTGCTGGCCCTTTCCACGCCGGATGCCCAGACCGCGGCCCTGCGAACTGTTCTGGCGCAGGAACTCAACGTACGCCAGACCGAAGAATTGGTGCGCAAACTCTCCGGAGAAAAACCGGTTCGCAAGCCAAAACCGGTCGTTTCGCCGGATGTTGCCGAACTGGAGGACCGTCTGCGCTCCAGCCTGGGGACGAAGGTCACGCTGCGTTCCGGACGGAAGGGCGGGACGCTGACCATTCATTATTATTCAAACGAGGAACTGGACGCCTTGACGGGGCGGCTGTTGAACGAATGATAGTTAGGGACACACTTAGCGTGTCTCTGCGAGATTGATATGAGACTTCTCCACAACGCTCGCATCCATACTCTCGACGCGGATCATCCCATCGCCTCGGCCATTGCCATTGACGCCGGATATATTCTTGCCGTGGGCGGCGATGAACTCCTGGTTGAATGCGAACGTGTTGAGTGCGAAGATATGGGCGGGCGGGTCATTCTGCCCGGCTTGACTGATGCACACATCCACCTCCAGGAGTATGCCCTCAGCCTGCAGATTGTGGATTGCGAGGTGGAGACCAAAGAGGAAATCCTGCGCCGGGTGGCAGAGCGCCTCCGCCAGACGCTGCGCGGGGAATGGGTGCGCGGACATGGCTGGGACCAGAATACCTGGGGTGGTGAATGGCCTACTGCCGCGGACCTGGGGGCGGTAGCATCGGAGAACCCGGCCTACCTGACAGCCAAATCCCTGCACGTCGCGTGGGCCAACAGCACTGCGCTGAAGCTGGCGGGGATCAATCCCTCCACCCCGGACCCGGTCAATGGCCGTATCCAGCGGGATGCAGGCGGAGTCCCGACCGGTATCCTGTTTGAAGAGGCGGTGAAACTGGTTGAGGCGGTCATCCCGGAACCGACTCCCGAAGCGCTGGTAAAAAACTTCCGGCAGATTATTGCTGGCCTGTGGCGCATGGGGTTGACCGGGGTTCACGATTTCGATAAGCCCACCTGTTTCCAGGCTTTGCAGCTCCTCCGTGAGCGTGGAGGTCTGCAATTCCGCGTAGTCAAGTCCATCCCGCTTGAGCTGCTCCCGCAAGCGGTGGCTCTCGGCCTGCGGAGCGGATTCGGGGATGATTTCCTGCGCATTGGTTCGGTCAAATTCTTTGCTGATGGCGCTCTTGGCCCGCATACCGGGTCAATGTTCGAACCATATGTTGACGAGCCGCAAAATCGTGGTATTCTAATCCTGGACAATGAACAACTTTTCGAGCATGGCTGTCTGGCAGCCAAAAGCGGACTCAGTTTGGCTGTCCATGCCATCGGCGACCGGGCTGTCCATGAAGTAATGGTAGGGTTCGCCCGGTTGCGCGCATACGAGCGTGAGCGCGGACTACCAGCCTTGCGTCATCGCATCGAACACGTGCAGACGATTCACCCTGGTGATGCCGGACGCCTGGCGGAGTTGGATGTTATTGCCTCGATGCAGCCGATCCATGCCCCATCTGATATGCTGGTGGCGGACCGTCTCCTGGGTGGGCGGGCGGCGTTCTCCTATGCCTGGCGGGCGCAGGTACAGCATGGGGCGCGGCTGGCCTTTGGGTCGGATGCGCCGGTTGAAAGCCCGAACCCATTCCGGGGTTTGCACGCCGCCGTTACCCGACGCCGCGCGGACGGCTCTCCGGGGCCGGAGGGCTGGTTCCCGGAGCAGCGGTTGACGGTCCGCGAAGCGCTCGAAGGATTTACGCTTGGACCGGCTTTCGCGGCCGGAATGGAAAACCGCCTTGGACGGTTGTCTGCTGGCTTTCTTGCTGATTTGACCGTCGTTGAGACGGATCCGTTCACCTGCGACCCTTCTGATTTGTATAGTATTCAACCGACAGCAACGATGGTCGGCGGTGAATGGGTTTGGCAATCGTGAGGAGCATCGGATGACATCCCCTCTGACCCCCGAAGTCCTTGTCCCCCGCCTGGGCGAAACCCTTGTCCAGAGAGGTTTTATTACCGAGGCGGATTTGCAGAAAGCCCTGGCTTACCAGAATGAGAAACAACGCGTCGGGGAACACTACCTGTTGGGACAGGCACTGATGGACCTCAACCTCCTTACCCGCCAGAAAATTGACCATGCCGTGACCGAGCAGATCATCCAACTGCGGAATGCGCTCGAGGATGCCAATCGCTTTCTGGAGTCCCGCGTTGCAGAACGGACCGCGGAATTGCAGGAGGCGCTGCGCAAGCTCTCCGAGTTGAGCCAGATGAAGGCCAATTTCATTGCCAATGTTTCGCATGAGTTACGCACACCGCTGACTCACGTAAAGGGATACCTGGAGTTACTGACGACCGGATCGCTTGGTTCGCTGAGTGCTGAACAGAAAAACGCTTTGCAGGTCAGCCAGCGCGCAGCCGGGCGGTTGGAAAGCCTGATTGACAATCTCATCCTCTTCTCGCTGGCGGCGCGTGGCGAGATGACCCTGCGCCTGGCGCCCGTCAATCTGAATAAAGTGGCGGGGGAAATCATCAGTTATTCACGCACCAAAGCGGATGATCGAAATGTGGCTCTGCACTTTAACGGTCAACCTGATATTCCTTACGTCCAGGCGGATGAAGAGAAAATCTCCTGGGCAATTCTCCAGTTTATTGATAACGCCATCAAATTCACGCCCTCTGGCGGAGAAGTAACCCTGTCCATCCAGCCGGAATCGGATACGCTGATCATGGTATCGGTCTCTGATACTGGCATTGGCATTCCAGCCAGCCGGCTGAACGAGATTTATGAACCTTTCCACCAATTGGATTCTTCCTCCACCCGGCGTTACGGTGGTACCGGCCTGGGACTGGCTCTGGTGCGCGAGATTATCAGTGCACATGGTTCGGTGATTGAAGTGCAGTCAGAAGATGGAAAAGGTACCAGGTTCCGTTTCCCGCTGCTTGCGGTCAACAAAGGTTCTTGATTTGGCTGGCGGACAATGGACAGCGAAACGCTTGAAACCTTCACTCGCTTGAGCAGTTCCATCGTCAGGGATGGTTGGAAGAAATCCCTGGATGCAATGTTTATCTTACTCCGCAGGAAATTCGTTTTTGACAATCTGGCAATCTCCCTCGTTGAAGGAAGCGGCAGCATACCGGAAGTAGTCTATGCGCGTGCAGCCGGACGTGGGCGCAATAAGGAGGCCGAATCCTCCTGGGGTGAGGAAATTGCCAACCAAGTCATCAGCACGGGCAAAGCCACCGAATCCATTCCTGCGGAGCAGCCCTCTGCCGACCGGATTGCCATGCCTCACTTCCTTGGCCTGCCGCTGATCCTTCCGAACCGGCGCGGCGCGCTGGTCTTTGTCCGCTTCGGAGGGCCTGAATTTACCACTGAGGAAATGCCGCTGGCAACCCTGGCTGCCGTCCAGACGGCGCGGGCGCTTGAACAGAATATTCTTCAGGAAAGCCTGACCCAGTTGGAACATGCCCGTCACCGTGCCCAACTCCAGGACGATTTTATTGCCACAATTTCCCATGAGTTGCATACCCCACTTGGCTTCATTAAAGGATACACCACATCTCTCCTGCGTTCTGACACCACCTGGGACACCTCTACACAGCAGGAATTTCTGGCCATCATAGACGAAGAATCAGACCACCTGCTCACCTTGATTGACCATATACTTGACTCTGCCCGTCTGCAGAGTGGAAATATGAGCATGGACTTCCAGCCTGTTCACTTGGGCTCGCTTCTGCGGGACGTGGCTCTGCGCGTCCAAGGGCGGCACGAAGGTTTGGAAGTTATCCTGGACCTGATGCCTGTCCCGCCCATCCAGGCAGATACCGTCCGTCTGGCCCAGGTTTTTGACAACCTGTTTGATAATGCTATCAAGTATGCCCCTGGCACGAAAATAACCATCTCGCTCCAAGTGAAAGAAAACTGGCAGATAGTTACCTTTTCAGACCCGGGACCGGGTATTCCGCCTGAGCACATCCCATTCCTCTTCGAACGGTTCTACCGTGTGCCGGGTCAATTCAGCAAGAGCGGGACGGGGCTGGGATTATTCATCTGCAAACAGATTGTTCAAGCACATCATGGCCGAATTTCGGTCAAGACTACACCCGGCAAAGGAACTGCGTTTCGTATCGAACTTCCCCTTCGCCCAGAGAAAGCTGTAAAGGAGGATTAAGGCTTGTCCACACGCATTCTGATTGTTGACGACGAACCGCGCTATCTCCGCTTGATCGAAGCCAATCTTCTAACCAAAGAGTACGAGGTGTTTACCGCCACGGATGGCGAGGAAGCGCTCGAATCTTTTTCGGCCAACCCGGTGGACTTGATCCTGCTGGATGTAATGCTACCCGGCATGGATGGCTTTGCGGTCTGCCAGCGCATCCGCCAATTCTCCAACGTGCCCATTATTATGCTGACTGCAAAAGGCGAAGAGCAGGATCGTGTCCGAGGCCTGGACGTGGGCGCCGATGATTATCTGGTGAAACCATTCTCGGTGATGGAATTACTTGCCCGAGTACGGGCGGTGCTGCGTCGCGCTCAAGTCACCGAGACCGGGCAGGATCGCTTTTTCACGCACGGCAATCTGCGCATTGATTTTGCACGCGCCGAGGTCTGGCTGGGCGAACGGCCGGTCTATCTTTCAGCGACAGAATACCGTCTCTTACTGCAATTTACGCATAATATTGGCAAAGTCCTGTCTGCCGAGGAACTGCTGACCGGCGTGTGGGGGCCGGAATATCGTGACGAAAAAGAAATTCTGTGGGTTACCATTTCCCGCCTGCGCCAGAAAGTGGAAGATGATCCGCATATGCCGAAACATATTGCCACCCACTCCGGGCTTGGGTACCTGATGACGCCAATTGAAGAGTGATTTTCAAAAGGTGCTGATGGATACAAAACCGATTTCAGTCTTGGGCATTGACGGGGGGTGCAGCCAGCCGCAACTATCTGACAGTTATGTTGCGTAAGAGCGGCTATACTGTGCTGTCGGCATCTCTGGGCCGTGAAGGCCTGATATCAGCCTGGAAAGACC
>JAPLGV010000159.1 GCA_026389975.1 Chloroflexota bacterium | reverse complement strand
GCGAGTAGCTTTTTAGCCTTTCGTGATGCGCACATCTTATTGTGCGCATCATTATTTGTGTATAATACCGCGATGCTGCGCGAAGGCCGCCTTGGCTATTCGATATTGAGAAACGAATGAGGAACGACTACCCTATGGTGTTCCTTCATCATTAAGTATGTGGCTATGGAATCGATACGCGTATCGAATACCGAAAAATCGGATGCGGGGACCTTCCCGGAAGAACACCGGGACGATGCCGGCGGGTATGATATCCCCAAGGGGGACGATGTGCTCCGCGAATGGCGGCTGGACGCCGCCTCGGTTAGGGAAGCCACCTCGGTTAGTGGCAACCTTTTTAGGAATGATCAGATGTTAAGGTTCTTTAGAAAACGCGGCAAGGATCCTCAACGAACTCCCTTGCCGCGCAGTTATTATAGCACAAATGTGCTAATTTGACAACCAGGCGGTTTGACACCAGCGGGTTGCCTGGGGCAAGGCTTTCACAAAGCCTGCTGCTATTCATGCAGTACCCTGTGAAACCCTGGTAATCCCCCCGCCCCGAGTTTGTGAAAACCGCGACAACATAAATAGTTTTCATTGCTAATGAAAACTATTTGAGGTATTATTTCATTATGAATGAAAACCTTTGGAAGTCCAGGTGGTCGAAAGACCAGATAAAGGCCATGCTCATGGAACAGTTTGATTCGTTCTGGAAGCTGGATACCGGAATTCCACGCGAACGATTGACGGAAGTCGAGCAAGCTGCCGGCCTGCCCCACGCCGTCATCGTTTCGGGATTACGGCGGGTGGGTAAATCCACCTTGCTGGCCCAGATGGCACATAAATTGGGCAAGGATGCGTTTTACTATCTCGACTTCGAGGATGACCGCTTCCTGGGGTTCCAGGCAGAAGACGCTAACGACCTGTACCAGGTGCTGGTAGAGCTGTTCGGGGAACGCAAGGTTTTTGTGACCGATGAGGTTCAGAATATTCCCGGTTGGGAGCACTTCGTCCGCCGGTTCATGGAGATGGGTTTCAAATTCTATATCAGCGGATGGAACGCTTCGCTGCTCAGCCGGGAATTGGGTACCCGCCTGACCGGACGCTACGTGCCCATTGAACTATTCCCGTTCTCCTTTGGCGAGTTCCTGCAGTTCCGGGCCCAGCCAATCCCGGATCTAAAGCGCATGACAACAGCCGACAAAGGAGTATTGAAGTCTGCTCTGGATGCGTACCTGCAATTGGGGGGTGTCCCGGATGCGCTCAAGTATCCTGAATTCCCCCTGCTGCGAACCCTGTATGACGATGTGCTCTATCGGGATATCGCCACCCGTCATCATCTGGATGCCATCTCAGCGCTCAAAGAATTGGCGTTTTTCCTGATAGGCAACCCTGCCAGCCTGGTGTCTTTCAATAAGCTGAAGGAGTAAATACGATCAAGAGCTACATTGACCATATGGAGAACAGTTGGCTGATCTTCACCTTGAATCTGTATGATTTCTCGGTCAAGCGCCAGCAGATCGCACCGAAGAAGATCTACTGTATCGACAGCGGACTCTCCAACGCCGTGGGCTTCGGTTTTTCCCCGAACACAGGCAAGCACTTGGAGAATCTTGTCTTTCTGACCCTGCGCCAGCGAGCCAAAGAAATCTACTATTACACCACTCCCGGCGGCTTCGAAGTGGACTTCTACCTTCCGGAGAAGCAGCAGCTGGTTCAGGTAACACAAAACCTGGAACACCCGGCCACACGTGAGCGCGAACTGCGTGCCCTGGCTGAGGCTGTCCAATCGGTGAGGGTGCAGAGCGCTTTGATCCTGTCTGACTCGAATGAGGATGGGTTTGAATTGAAGGGTGTGCCGGTGGAGGTGCATTCAACCACAGAATGGCTGCTCAACCAGTAGAGACTGGCGGGGTTCGCCCAAAGGGAGGCTGCAAATCCTCTGAATTAAAGTCACTTTTTTCGGAAATTTCGCGGAACGAATACCCTTTTTCCGCCGGAAGAACACCGGGACGTTCCGCTGGAATATTCAGATTTTAAAGTACAAAGAAAAAGCGGCAAGGATGCCCAACGGCCGTCCCTTGCCGCACAATGATTATAGAACAAATGTACTAATTTGTCAACCAGTTTCAAATGGATTTCACGCCGATTTCACAATTGGTATTAAATTTGGGATGTAAACGAACGACTTAATCAATTGGTTCACAGGTTAAGCCACTGATCGGTCTCAGAAGCAACAGGAAGTGAGGGGTTTTTTGTTTTATTGCTTTAAATACTCGATAATAGATTGTGCAATACCTTGACCAAGTATTGCTCCATCCGGAGTAATAGAATTAATCTTATCTTCAGGAATACGAAATTTCGGCTTGGCCTCAATATGTAATGCCGGTACACCTATTTCCATGGCTTTCAATAATGACAAGGTGTTATTTGCTGCCAATTCGAGCTTGATATCTATC
>JAPLGV010000250.1 GCA_026389975.1 Chloroflexota bacterium | reverse complement strand
CAGGGCCGTGACGCAGGGGATCCGCTGGCTGCCCGGCGGGGTTTGACAGAGCCTTGATGAGAATTGCTGCGTGCCAACCCCATCTTCTTACCCAGGTACTACCAAGGTCAGACTTCCTGATCTCGACCGGGAACACGTGATGATTCCCGGAAAATGACTTGGCACATTTCGCCGCGTGACAAGCAAAGCCGCACGGTGGATTCTTCGGGGTGATCAAACGCTCCCACACGGGATCAAAACCCAAAGCGGTTCCACCATGCCACAGCTACTGTTACAGGGATTTCCGGACGGCGCAATTCGAATAGGCGCGACTCTCAGCGTGCTGAAGAAGGAGGGGCAGGTCACGTATTTCATTGGCTCCGACAGCTATTTTTCGCACACCGAGACCGACACCGCGGGGCAACGCTTTGCGCTGGCGACGCTCCTCGCCAATGGACACGTACGCGCCAGCGAGGTAGAGATCTCCGGCCTGGGGATTGCGCACCGAACGCTCATGCACTGGACCCGGCAGTTGGACCAGAAGGGTCCCGGTTCCTTTTATGCGCCTCGCCCCAGGCGCGGTGGGGTGGTGATGACGCCGGAAAAGGCGGCCGAATGCGGACGGCTTCTCGCGGCCGGGGAGACGATCGCCGAGGTAGCACGGATGATGGGGGTGGGCGAATCGACGTTGCGCAAAGCGGTGCGCAGCGGGCGTGTCCTCCGGCCGGCTGCGACCGGTGTGAGCGCCTCCCCCAGCGGCGCGGAGGGGACGACCAAGTCGGAGCGAGGCCGATCGGATGCGCGGGCCGCGGAGGGGATGGGAACGGCCTGTACGCGAGCCGACGAACGCATGGCGGCGGCCCTGGGCTTGATGAAGAGTGCCCGCACACGCTTCGAGCGCTGCCGGGATGTTGACCTGGGTGGCCTGCTGGCCGGGCTCCCTGCGTTGTGTGGCAACGGTCTGCTCAGTGGACTAGGCCGACATCTCTCGTTGCCTAACGGGTTTTACAGCGCCCTGCACATTCTGATCATTTTAGGGTTCATGGCGCTGGCACGGATTCGCCGACCGGAAGGGCTGCGGCATGTTCCGCCCGGTGAGCTGGGCAAGGTGGTTGGGCTCGACCGGGTGCCGGAGGTGCGGACCTTGCGCGAGAAGATCGCGTTGCTGGCGGACAAGGGCACGCCGGAAAAGTGGCTGCGGGAACTCTCCCGCACTTGGATGGAAGCCGACCCGCAGGAAGCCGGATATCTTTATGTGGACGGCCATGTGCGGGTCTATCACGGCTCGGGCACCCTCCTGCCCCGGCGCTATGTTTCGCGCGAAAGACTCTGTTTGCGAGGCACCACCGATTACTGGATCAACGATGCGCTGGGGCGTCCGTTCTTCGTGGTCTCCAAAGCGGTCACCGACGGCCTGGCCGCCACGCTGCTCGGGGAGATCGTCGCCGAACTGACCGCCGATCCGCTGCGACATCGTTTCGTCGTGATCTTCGACCGCGAGGGTTCGTCGCACAGCTTGCTCTCCAAGCTCTGGGAAAGGCGCATCGGCGCCATCACCTATCGCAAGGCGGTCAAAGACCTGTGGCCTGAAAGCGAGTTCTTGGAAATCGAGGTGCCGGTACCCGGCGGTGGCGCGACGCGGATGAAACTGGCATCCCGCTCAACCGTGTTGTCGGCCGGCGACGCTTCGATCCCGGTGCTGGAGATTCGGCGTTTGACCCCAACCGGACACCAGACGGCCATCATCACCACCGCCCGCCGCTTGAATAGTCCGTTAGTCGCGGGCCGGATGTTCTCCCGCTGGTGCCAGGAAAACTTCTTCGGCTACATGATGCAACACTATGACCTCGATGGACTTGTGCAGTATGGCGGCGAAGAGATTCCGGGCACCGTGCAGGTCGTCAACCCGGCTTGGCGCGCCCTCGAAAAGGCCGTGAAAGACCACTCCCGCCGGATACGAAAGCTTCACGCCCAACTGGGCGCGGCGACCCTGCAAAACGACGGAGGCGATATTCAATCGCGGGCCGAACGGCTTCAGGATATTCAAAGGCTGGAAGCCGACACGACCGACTTGCGCCTCCAGCGGAGCAATACGCCAAAGAAAGTGACCCTCGCTTCGCTGCCGGAAAACGAACGCCCACGACAACTGGTCCCATTGGGGAAAATGCTCACGGACACCATCAAGATGATCGCCTACCGCGCCGAAACGGCGCTGGTCGGGCTCTTGCGCCCGCACCTGGCCAAGGAAGAGGAGGCGCGGGCCTTGGTGCGAGAACTCTTCGTTTCCTCCGCCGACCTCGAACCCAACGAGCCGAACAACACCCTGACCATCCGCATCCATCGCATGGCGTGTCCAGCGCATGACAAGGCGATGAGCGCCCTGCTTGCCGATCT
>JAPLGV010000192.1:4549-5769 GCA_026389975.1 Chloroflexota bacterium | reverse complement strand
TTATGTAACGATTTCAACAAATGGTTACATATGATTATTGGAATGTAACGTTATTAACTGATGTTACTCACCGTCCCGCAGGTTTATTCTACGGACAGGCTTGATTCAAGACAACCTGCGGGACGTTCTGCGTAAGGTGAGTTAAATAAAATCAGCCCACCTTCGTACTAGGAGGAACCCCTCCAACGACATGGAGTCGGCGTTCATACGATGCAGGCTAACTATATTATAGCCGCTATAATACGAATGTCAACAGTCAAAAATTCAATATTCATGCCAAAACCAGTGTTCATCCAAACTTCCGAAACCTTTGGCATGGACAGGAAACCGTGACATGAAAACCACAAAGAAGCCCGTAGGTTCAACCAAGAAAGCCAAAAGACCTGACAGGTCTCCGAAGGCCGCGAAATCAACCGAAGCCAGCGTCCCTGCACGCGCCAAGGATATGCCAGTGCGCTCTGAAGACCTGTCAGGTCTGAAACCGAAGAACGAAACCCGCGTCGAGATCAAACCCGCCAAGGGGCGACCGATGTTGACCTGGGTGGGGAAGAAGCCGCTGCGGCACGCGAGCGCTTACCCTGCGCAACTGGTTGAATCTTTTAATGCACGCCCAGGGGCACGACATGTCGTGCCCCTACAGAATTGGAACGATTGGCCCAAAGATATCCCGCAAACGGGGCTGCTCTTTCACGGCGACAACAAAGACGTGCTGGCATATTTGCTTGCCAACGGTTTTCGCGGCAAGGTGAAACTGATCTACATTGACCCGCCTTTTGACAGCGGGGCAGATTATGTAAGAAAAGTTGAATTACGCGGGATAAAGGCAGGAAAGCTAGAAGGAGAAAGTTACACACTGGGAGAACAAACCCAATATTCAGATATTTGGGCAAATGATAGTTATTTGCAATTCATGTATGAAAGAGTATTACTTCTAAAAGAGTTGTTAGCGGTAGATGGCAGCATTTATCTGCATTGTGATTGGCATAGAGGGCATTTGCTAAGATGTATTTTGGATGAAGTGTTTGGTAGCGAGAATCTCAAGAACGAAATTATTTGGCGATACTCCAAGTATCAAATGCGGGGCATGAGTCGATTTGTAAACAATCATGATATTCTATATTGGTATGGCAAAGGAAGTGAAACCACATACAATCTTGTTACCGAGGCCCTAGATGAACCAAAATTGCTAAAACGTAAAAGATGGGATAAAGAAACCGCTA
>JAPLGV010000192.1:2310-4526 GCA_026389975.1 Chloroflexota bacterium | reverse complement strand
ATTTACGACGAGTATAAAGAAGCGAAAGTTGACGATGTTTGGGAGATTGATATTATTGGTTCCACATCTGGTGAAAGATCAGATTACCCTACACAAAAACCCGAAGTGCTATTAAGGCGGGTTATTGAGTCATCATCAAATGTTGGAGACATCGTTCTTGACTGCTTTATCGGCTCAGGCACGACCGCGGCCGTTGCCCAAAAACTGGGGCGGCGCTGGATCGGGTCGGACATCAACAAAGGTGCTATTCAAACGACGGTAAAGCGTTTGCAAGGCGTGATGCAAGAGCAAGCGGAAAAAGCAAAAAACGAAAAACAAAAACTGCCGGGCATGGAAGAGTCCGATGAAACTCCTGCGCCGGCGCAACTGGGCTTTGCGGTGTATCGCGTCAATGATTATGACCTGCAAATGCAACACAACGAAGCCTTCAACCTGGCGGTCGAGCATATCGGCATGATGCGCACAAAAACCGATTCTTTCTTCGATGGCACGCTGGGTAAGAAACTGGTCAAGATCGTGCCGTTCAACCATCCTGTCACCGCGCTGGACCTGGAAGAAGCCAAGAATGAACTCAATGCCCGTCCGGAGGAAGAGCGCGATATCGTGGTGGTTGGTATGGGGAAAGAGATAGCGGTCGAAGCCTGGCTGGAGGAATGGAATAAACTGCGCAAGCAGGGCAACATCCCCAACAAGATCGAGGTGATCGAACTGCGCTCTGATCCGAAATACGGCGGGTTCTTCACGCACGAACCAGCGAAGGCGAAGGTGGCTTTCAAAAAGGTACCAGAGGGCCTTGAAATCACGATCGAGGACTTCATCTCCCCAACCATCCTGGAACGCCTGCGCCAGCAGAACAAGGACAATCCGCTGTTCCAGCCGCAGGTCAGCGATTGGCGCTCCATGGTGGACAGCGTGATGATTGATTGCGCCTATGATGGCGAGGTGTTCAACATCACCCTGGCGGATGTGCCTGAGAGGAAGAATGATCTTGTGGAGGGGAAGTATGTGGTGCAGGCGGATGCCGGTGCGCGGGTGGCGGTCAAGGTGACGGATATGCTGGGGGAGGAAGTGCTGGTGGTTAAGTGATAAAGGCTTTGGGGGAGGCGAGACAAGGAAGAAAAGCCCAGCGATTGGCTGGGTGGGCTTTATTCGTTGAAGAAAAGTCGCTTGGACTTGGTTTTAGGAGATAATAGATCTGCAAAATATGCATCATTGTTTTCATACTTTCGCCACATTATGTTCGTCACAATGTCGATGAATTTTATATTCAGACTATTTTCACTTGAAATCGTTATCGTATTTAACACTGTCTTGGAACACATATCAAACCACAACTTTGTTTGTAAGTAGTCTAATAAGCTATTGCCGCTTTTCACTGCAATTTGTCTTGGGTCTGGGACTAGAGTAACTGTTTCCTCTGTGCTGATTTCGTCCAGTAAAATTAATCCAATCATGTAGTTATACAGTTTGTTTCCATCAGCGCGTATGTGTTCAGCCACATTAGATTTCTGAACCGAAATCGACAGGATTCTTATTTCGGGGTGTATTTCCATCATATGAATAGTCTTCTGAACAAAATATTTTCTCTGGTCAGACTTCAATTCTGTCCCCTTTATTTCGACATAAGGCGGAATCCCAAATTTCATGTAAAGGTCGCGGACTAGTCTTTTGGGGAATTTCTTTGAATCGTTTGGAGTTAGCAGAAAGGAGATTGTTAAAAACTGACTAGACCCCCCTTTGCGGAAAGGTCTATCTAGTGTCCATCCCAAATCTCCGCTTTCGTCTATATAGGCCAGCATAAAAAAAGGCGGGCCCTAAATCCGGCATATTTACAATATGCTTATGATGCCTTTGGCGTCACGGGTGTTTAGGCTTTATCCGCCAGCTATATTATACATCATTTTGTCAAGTGTAGTGTAGTTGATGTAGTGTAGTTGACAATTTACGTACGTTACTGTTTGATTAGCCCATTCTCTGGATAGAACGCTCGTTTGGGTTTGCGAAAGGGATAAATCCCAAAGAGGAACCGTGACGGTGGGGAGATCGTCACGGTTTTTTGGTGGGGAGGGCGCGGTTACGCTATGGCTTGCCTCCTCTTCAAAATCGAAATGGGGGACGAGGCGGCAGGAGCTTCGGTGCCTCGTTCGATGCCTCATGGCATCGAAACAACCGATTGGCGCCTCGTCCGACGGGGATACCCTTCGGGTACGATGTGC
>JAPLGV010000192.1:0-2293 GCA_026389975.1 Chloroflexota bacterium | reverse complement strand
CTCCGGCGCCTCGTCCCACGGGGATACCCTTCGGGTACGATGTGCTTCGCGATGGCGCCAAAATAGCCGCCCTGCGGGGGTGCTTCGCAAATGGCGGCTTGCCCCTGCGCCCCCTTCGGGGATGCTACGCGAGGCGTGCTACGCGAAGGCCGTCTTGGCTAGGGGCAGGGTATAATTGCCTCAAGGTTTGAAATCGTCTTCCTCGGCACATCCGCATCCGCCCCGTCTGCCAAGCGCGGGCTTTCGGCGCAAATCGTCAAGCACGACGAATTCCGCTTCCTCATTGACTGCGGCGAGCGCTCCCACCGCCCGTTCCTGCCCGAAAAGGCGGAGGCGTTGGGTGTACCGTTTGGTCCCATCCGCCGCGACCTGGCGCTGAAAGCCGCTCTGGGCAGCATGTGTTTTGGCGACTTTGAACTGATGAGCAAAAATCCTTCATCGCAACATTGAACTTTGCTGGTGACGGCACTGAGCGAGCTATGCCTGCGGCTCTTACTGACTTCCTCCAGGAAACAACCGCAGATTTGCTAAAAACGCCCCGCCTCAAAACCGATCCGGTACCCGTGTTCGACAAACGCAGCATGAATCAATGGTAACTTCTCAAAAAAGTGGGGTATGGGGGTTCGCAAGCGGGCGAAGCCCGCTTGCGAACCCCCATCTTCCCCCCAATTATTGAGAGGATACAATCAATGTGTTATGCCAATGCCGCGGAGAAATTGAATGACAGACAATCGCTTGAACAGACTGCGCAGCCTACGCCAGAGTGATGCCACCTGGTTGTGCACGGTGCGCCGCGCCCCCTTTTGGATCATGCCCAAAAAGCAGCCTGCCTATCGCCCCTTTGTGATGCTGGTGATAGACCAGGACACAGAGTTTATTCTCAAGACGGATACCTTGGACGAGCGGCCCACGCCCGAGACCGTCCTGAAGCACCTTTTCAAAACCATGCAAGGCACGCTGCTCACCCTGGGGCACAGCGGCCGACCGGCGTGCGTCATCGTAGAGGATGCTGAATTGGCGCGTGCCATTGCGCCGCGGCTGGCTGAGTTGGATATTCGTTGTGACCAGCACGCCTCCCTGCCACAGGTCAACGCCGCATTGCTGGAAATAGATGAGCATATAAACAGGCGTAAACCGATCCCAGGTTTGCTGAGCGTCCCTGGCGTCAGCGTCCCGCTGGTGGCCGAACTCTATGCGGCGGCGGCTGACTATTATCGTCAAGCCCCCTGGCGCTGGCTGGAAAACTGGGATCCAATTGAAGTCCGTTACCCACCCGAAGGGCGGGCGCGTTACGCCCTGGTGCTGGGCAGGGGGGGTGTGACTTTCGGGCTGGGACTCTATGAATCACTCGCCGACCTGGACGTGCTGTTTGCGCACACTGAACCCGATCAGCCTTTCAGCCGGCCAATTGGCTGGTTGAGCGTTGTTCTGGATGAAGCCACCGTGATGGCCTTTGCCGATCTGGATGCGATTGAGCAATATAACTGGCCGGTGGCTGGAGAAAAGGCCTACCCTCTGACCCTCAAAGCGGTCCCAAAAAACGATTGGGGAGAACATCCCTCGGCATCCGAACTGGCTTGGCTGGCAGCCGCGTTACGGGTGATCCCCGACTTTGTGACCCGGCACCTGCACGCCAAAAGTGGTGTCCCGCGATCCGCCCAGGCCACCTACCCCCTGCCCGGCGTGCACGGCAACCAACAGCTCATGCTGCGCTTTCCAGCCCAAGCAACATCGCCAGCAACGCCAGCGGCGACGGAAATCGGTTCAACCCATTCACCCGCCGCGCAGCAAGATGCCTATCTGCAAGAATTGGAAGCCTACATCCAGGATTGGCACAGGGAGGATGCCTCACACGAATTCGCCCGGCAGATGGGAACGTTCCTGTTTCAGTTTCTCGATCACCTGGAAGCCAGCGGGCTATCCCGGCAGACGATGCGCAAACATGAAAGTAACTGTTGGTGCATCGGCTGGCTCGAATCCAACTACGGCAACCACGAACCCTTTGTGCCTGATATTTTCCTGGGCGGCCCCTCGTACCTCATCGAATTCAAGCGTAAGGTGAGCGATTCTCACTATGCTGTGAATTCGTACCAGGCCACGTGGCGCAAGCTGGAGCGATACGTCCTTTCGTTGGGATATGGCAATAAGCTTGCGTCTGAGTGAACACCGGGCGGATTTCCCCCAGAAACGGTTCCCTGGTCGTGGCAACCGCTCTTTTTCCCTCTGCCCCTCTTCTCTTCCTCTCTTTCTGCCTTCTGCCTTCTGCCTTCTGCACATGCGGGAGGGTGGGTGG
>JAPLGV010000134.1 GCA_026389975.1 Chloroflexota bacterium | reverse complement strand
TCTGGGTGAAGAACTCGACCGTGTCCATGCCCTGACCGTGCAGGTCACCAAAGAATAATTCCTTCCACCCGCTGAACGGGTAGAAAGCCATCAGCGCTTCCATGCGGCCATCTTCCAGGAGGTGTTCGACAATTCGCAGGTCTATTTGGTCGGTTTCAGAAATTGTTTCATGCTTTTGTGTTTATTTCCGAGTTGCGTAAATGAGTCCACAGCAAAAAGGTCTTTAACACGAAGGACACGACGTACACAAAGGATAAGTGATAAAGGCTTTTCCTTCGTGCCCACCTGCCCCCGGTATTTGGGGGTTCGTGACCTTTGTGTTTAGATGGTTTTTGCAGTAGAGTCGTAAATACATTACTGGTTTATACGGCAAAGTTCAAGTGATTTATGTCACTTCCGCTCATGATTTAGGGTCTTTGGGAATTCCAGTGAGAGGGGAAAGGGTATAATTCAACCATGAACAACCGCAGCCCACTTGTCATTGGAATCGCTGGCGGATCAGGATCTGGAAAGACGACCGTCGCCCAGACCATCCTCCAGCGCGTCGGTCCGGACCGGATATCGTTTCTCCAGCACGACGCCTATTACAAAGACTTGAGCGGACTGCCCCTGGCCCAGCGCGCCGAAGGCAACTTCGACCATCCCAACTCACTCGAAACCGAATTGCTTACCCAACACATCCTGCAACTCAAAAGTGGACAGCCTGTTGAAGTTCCGATCTATGACTTCTCCACCCACAGCCGCACAGAGCGGACCTACACCGTCCAGCCGCGCGGTGTCATTTTGGTGGAGGGCATTTTGCTTTTCACCGAGGCCGCTTTGCGGGAACTGTTTAATGTCAAGATTTTTGTGGACACCGACCCCGACCTGCGCTTCATCCGTCGCCTGGAACGCGACATCTCGGAGCGCGGCCGATCCATGGAAACGGTCGTCAAACAATACCTGTCCACTGTGCGCCCGATGCACCTGGAATTTGTAGAACCCTCCAAACGGTATGCAGACGTGGTCATCCCAGAAGGCGGGTTCAACGCTGCCGCCCTCGACATGGTCGTGGCGCGGATTGAGACGATGTTATCATAGTGACGGGCCTATGCGCCTGCCCTCCTGGATGGACAAATAGGTCCCCCCAACAAAATAAAAAAAGGATAAAACATGAAACAGTGGAATAAACCCCCGGAATTTGTTATTGACCTGAAGAAGAAATACTCGACCACTCTGAGCACAGACAAAGGCGATATCGTCCTGGAACTCTTTGCCGACAAAACCCCGCAGACGGTCAATAATTTCGTCTTCCTTGTGCGCGAAGGCTTTTATGATGGCACCATCTTCCACCGCATCATCTCTGATTTCATGGCCCAGGGCGGCGACCCGACCGGTACCGGCCGCGGCGGCCCCGGCTACCGCTTCGCGGATGAATTCCACCCGTCGCTGAAGCATGATAAATCCGGGGTTCTTTCGATGGCAAATGCGGGTCCGGGCACGAATGGCTCGCAGTTCTTCATCACCCACGTTCCAACCCCTCACCTGAACAATAAGCACAGCGTGTTCGGACAGGTCGTCTCCGGCATGGATGTGCTGCTCTCAT
The DNA here is from genome assembly GCA_026389975.1 of Chloroflexota bacterium. Taxonomy (GTDB): domain Bacteria; phylum Chloroflexota; class Anaerolineae; order Anaerolineales; family Villigracilaceae; genus UBA877. The sequence goes on along the minus strand of JAPLGV010000134.1, from coordinate 882 downwards.
TCCCAGAACGCGACCCGCTGAAGGTCAATTCTCCGGCAGTCAAGTTGAATAAAGTCACCATCCAGGAAGTATGAACGACAGGCGCCGCCTCACCCTCCTGCGGGTGCTCGCCCTGATGGGTGTGGTTGTGCTCATCGTTACTCTATTTATTTTCCGCGACCAGGTCAAAAAGCTGGAAGAGTACGGCTATGTGGGGATTTTCCTGCTTTCAATCGCCGCCAACGCCACCATCATCATCCCGTTGCCGGGCGTGGCCTTTACAACCGCCATGGGTGCCATCTTCAACCCCGTTTGGGTGGCAGTCGCGGCCGGGCTGGGTGCTGCCATCGGCGAACTCTCCGGCTACCTGGCCGGTTTCAGCGGGCGGGGTGTGGCCGAACGTGCAGCGCTCTACAACCGCCTGATAACCTGGATGAAAGCTCACCAGAACTTGGCATATGGAATGATCCTGTTGCTGGCCTTCATCCCTAATCCCCTGTTCGATCTGGCCGGTATGGCCGCCGGTGCACTCAAACTGCCACTTTGGAAATTCCTGGTCGCCTGTGCCATCGGCAAGATTCTCAAAATGCTGATGTTCGCCTATGCTGGTTACTATTCTGTTTCATGGCTCACCGGATTATTTGGCAAGTAGAGGAGATGAACATGACCGATTACACCAAATTCGACTCCTATCTCGAAACCCACATGGACGAAAGCATTGCCGAACTTTCCCGGCTGGTGGCCCAGCCGTCTGTAGGGGCACAGAATTTGGGGATGCAGGAATGCGCCGCACTGGTGGCCGGAATGTTGCGCCAGCGCGGCTTCGCCACCGAAGTGATGCCCACCGGTGGCGCGCCGGTCGTCTTCGGGGAACGCAAGGGCAGCAGCGACAAAACATTGCTC
>JAPLGV010000058.1 GCA_026389975.1 Chloroflexota bacterium | reverse complement strand
TGAAAGAAGTCAAAGGGCGAAAAGTTGTCATCGAGGAATGGATCGTTGCCAACGGCATCATCACTGTGCGCGGCGAGGTGGTCGCTGTCCAGGTTCCTGATGGGATGGTGGAGGCGTTGGTGAAAGGGAAACCTGATTTCTGATGTTACCCACCGTCCCGCCTCCTGGTACCGCAAGGCCCGCAAGACCGGCGCGACCATGTACGCTATGGGGTTTTCCTTCGATGAGAACAAGACCGTGCGCCGCTGGGATATCATCGGTAAAACCGCCCTGGTTGGTTTCCTGCTGCTGGGCTGGCTGTATCTATTGGTAACCATTTCCCAGCTTACCACCGGGATCGAATTCCGCACAACTTGCGCGGCATCTTAACTGCGTCTATAATTCAACCACACCATGTCCCAAATTGACGAAATCAAATCCCGCATTGATATCGTAGATCTGGTCGGAGAGACCGTGAAACTGCGCCGCGCCGGAAAGAACTATTCCGGCCTGTGCCCGTTCCACAACGAGAAAACACCCTCGTTCATCGTCTCACCTGACCGGCAGACCTGGCATTGCTTCGGCCAGTGCGGTGAGGGCGGCGACATTTTCAAGTTCGTGATGAAGAAAGAAGGCTGGGACTTCAAAGAAGCCCTGCGTTACCTGGCGGAGCGGGCGGGGGTCACACTCGAGGCTTACAAGGCCGAGAAACCGGAAGAAAAAGAAGCCCATGAACGCCTGCGCACTCTTCTGGAAGAGGCGGTGACGTTTTACCGTTATCACCTGTCCACGCCCGCCGGAAAATTCGCCCTGGACTACATCCACGAGAAGCGCCACCTGACCGACGCCACCATCGAGGCCTTCGGTTTGGGCTACGCGCCGCAGGGCTGGGACAACGCCCTCAAGCATTTCGCCGAAAAAGGCTATACCGAGCAGGAACTTCTCGACGTGGGGCTCATTTCACAGCGTGAATCCGGCGGATTCATTGACCGCTTCCGCAATCGCCTGATGATCCCCATCCGCGACGAGAATGGCAAGATGACCGGATTCGGGGCGCGCATTCTCGACCCGAACGACGTCCCCAAGTTCATGAACTCGCCCGAGACGCCGCTCTTCAGCAAGAGCCGTCTGCTCTATGGGCTGGACCGGGCGCGCAAATCCATCCGGGCCGCCAATCAGGCCATCTTTGTGGAAGGCTATCTGGATGTGATCGCCCTGCACCAGGCCGGGTTCGAGAACGTGGTCTCGCCGATGGGCACCTCCCTGACCGAAGACCAGTTGCGCCTGCTCAAGCGCTTCACCCGTCGCATTGTCCTGGCCCTCGACCCGGATGCCGCCGGTCAGAAAGCCGTCCTGCGCGGGCTGGAAGCGGCGCGCCAGACCCTCGACCGCCAGGATGAGATTAGCTTCGACGCCCGCGGCCTGCTGCATCACGAAGCCCGCCTGCAGGCTGACCTGCGCGTGGCGACCATGCCTGACGAACTTGACCCTGATGAGATCGTCCAGCGTGACCCGGAACAGTGGAAAAAACTGATCGAAAATGCCCAGCCCATTGTGGTCCATGTGATGGGCGCGCTGGCTGTCGGGCGTGACCTGGACGACGCCAAGGTAAAATCCGAAATTGCCGCCCAGGTGTTACCTTTAATTGAAGACCTGCCCAACCCGGTCGAGCGTGACACGTACCGTCAGCGGTTGGCGCGCTTCCTGAAGGTGGATGAACGCTCGATCAGCGGCGGGCAGGCCCAGGGTCCGAAAGCGCGGCGGTCCCGGCCGCGGGTCGAGACTCCCGCCGCACAACGGGAAGTCCCGCCCGCCGTCACGCCCACGTTCTCTCCCTCCCACAAAGGGGAGGCCCACATCTTGAGTCTGCTCATCCGCCGTCCCGACCTGCTCTACCGCCTCGACCGTGGTTTGCTGGAAGCCGGCCTGGGCCGCATGGCTCCCGAAGATTTTGGGTATACTGACCATCAGGTGCTCTTCCGGTTGGTGCGCCAGTCGCTCGAGCAGGATGCCAACGATGCCAGCGACTACCTGCGCCAGAACCTCCCGCCCTCGCTGGAAAGCCTGGCGGACGAACTGGCGGCTAAGCCGGGCGAACTCGACCCGCTGGACGACCGCCTGATCGAAGACCTGTTCCGCGCGGTGGTGAGGATCCGCCGCACGGCTCTGACCGAGAACATCAACCAGTTGCGCTTTTTGCAGGAGGATTCCCAGCAATCCGGCGATCTACGCATCGCATCCTATCGTGAAATGGTTCAGCAATATTCCACCCTCCTGCGCAGCCTTGACCAGGCGCAGTTGAAACAAAACGGACGCCGTAAAGAGGGACAATGACCCGCACAGTGAAACCCAGGCCACGCCCGCCTCACCGCCCGATCAGCCCGACCCCTTCCGGACCCGAAGCTCGTCCTGAACAAAGCCGAAAGACTCGTTCTGCGGACCTAAGAGCGCCGCTCCCGGAGGCTGTCGAGTCCGAACCCGAAGAGGAGCTCGAACTGGCTGTCGAGCCGGAAGAAGGTCCTTCAGCGGGAGAGGAACTGAACGGCCTGGGAGTCGAGGATACGCTCGAACTGAATCGGGTCGAACTGGCTGCCGAGCTTTCAGAAGACCCGGTGCGCTTGTATTTGCGCGAGATCGGCCAGGTCAAACTGTTGGATGCTCCCCGCGAGTTTCGCCTGGCGGCGATGATCGAAGGCCGCCGTGTCGTCCTGCTGACCATGCGCCGCCGCCGGATGGGAAAAAAGACCCCCGAATCGCCGACAACGACTGCTTACCATAACCTGCTGAGTGACCTGCTGACAGCCTGGACGCGCCTCGGCGAGGATGCCGGCCGCCTTGGCGTGGACATTCCCGATGCCGCGCTACTGTTGGCCGAGGCACACAGCCTGCACCGGGGTTGGGAGAACAGCGACGCACCGTCTTACCTGCACTCGTACATCGAGCGCGAACTGTGGGGCAAGGATCCGCTGTGGGACAGCCTGGTGAGTCACGCCTACATCGTCTATGTGATTTTCTACATTCTGCCGGAAGAGTATGCCGGCTGGTTGTTAAACTATCTCCAGACCCACCATGACCTGCCCGCCCAGCGGACGCTCTTCCGTAACCTGCCTGCGGAACCCGAACTGGCACGCGAGGTTGAAATTATCCGCGCCCGCGCCGACGAGGCCAACGCGGCCATCATCCGCGCCAACCTGCGGCTGGTGGTCAGCGTGGCGAAACGTTATCTGGGGCGCGGCATTTCGTTCCTGGATTTGATCCAGGAGGGCAACCTCGGCCTGCTGCGGGCGGTCAATAAGTTCGACCCACGCCGGGGCTACAAGTTCAGCACGTACGCCACCTGGTGGATCCGCCAGTCCATCAACCGCTCAATTGCCGAGCAGGCGCGCACGATCCGCATCCCGGTGCATCTGTTCGAGTCCATCACCCGCATTTTGCGGATTCAACGGGCTCTGACCCAGCAACTGGGTCGTGATCCGACCAACAATGAAATTGCGCTCGAATCCGGTTTCCTCACCCCGGCAGACGTGCAAACCATCCGGCGTGCACGCGCCGAGGAGACACCCCTTGCCCCTGACCTCCAGCACAGCTGGAAACTGGCGACGACCAAAGTGGACCGTATCCTGTGTTCTGCCGAAGAGCCGATCTCGCTCGAGGGGCCGGTCAGCGGGGGCGAGGATTCCAGTCAACTGGGCGATTTTATCGAAGATGTTGACGCGTTGGAGCCACTGGACGCCGCCTCGCGCGAAATGCTGCGCGAGCAGGTACAACATGCTTTAGCCGCACTCTCCGAGCGCGAGCGTCAGGTGCTCGAACTGCGCTTCGGCCTGGTGGACGGCAAAGACCACACCCTGGAGGAGGTCAGTCGCTATTTCAAGGTGACACGTGAACGCATCCGCCAGATCGAAGCCAAGGCGCTGCGGAAGCTGCGGCATCCCACGAAAAGCCGCCTTTTGAGGGATTATTTGGGGTAAGTCAGCAACCTCGTTTTCTCCAGGAAAACGAGGTTCTTTTTATTCGTACCTTTTTTCACAATAATGTGTTGTAATATCGGATTGTGACAAACATCGTGAAAATTGACACGCTTACTCACCTTTTCGACGTCTTATGTTATACTTTGCCGCCGGTAGGTACGCCAAGTCCATCCCTGAGGAGAAT
>JAPLGV010000461.1 GCA_026389975.1 Chloroflexota bacterium | reverse complement strand
CTGCAAGCCTGCCAGGCGGGCGACGCGCCGACCCTGATCCGCATCCAGACCCGGGCCGGGCATGGAGCCGGGAAACCGACCGCTATTCTCATCGAAGAGTTAGCCGATATTTATGCCTTTTTGGTGAAGAACCTGGGAATGGAGTGAGGCGGGAACAAGGCACCCGCGGCAGGGGGACGCCTGGAGCATATAAAAACATTAAAATCATCCGCCCGGTCAGGCTCATGCCGGGCGGATGGCTTGTTGTCATCCAGGCGCTCACGCGCCGACTGGGTTTGGGCGGAACCTATAGTTCTGAGGTGCTTTTCACAAATTCAAGCACTTCGTCCATCTTGGCGAACGCCATTGCGGTTACCGTATCGGCTCCGCCATAATAGATGGCAATCCGTCCGGAGGGTTGATCGTAGAGCGTGGAGCACGGGAACGCCACATTCGGAACATCGCCCACACACTCGTAAACCGTTTGAGGGGAAAGCAGGTAGGGGCCGCCGCGATGGAGCACTTTCCAGGGCCGCTCCAAATCGAGAAGCGCCGCGCCAAAACTATAGACGAACCCGTTGCAAGAAGTCAGCACACCGTGATAGAACAGCAGCCAGCCCTCGGGCGTTTCGATGGGTACCGGGCCGGCTCCGATCTTTGTGCTTTGCCAGCCGCCCTTGACGCCCATCACGAAGCGGTGCTCCCCCCAATGGATCAGGTCCGGGCTCTGGCTCAGGTAGATATCCCCAAAAGGTGTATGGCCATTGTCACTGGGGCGGCTGAGCATTAAATATTTGCCGTTGATTTTCCGGGGGAAGAGTACACCGTTGCGGTTGAACGGTAAAAGCGCATTTTCGAGGAAGTGGAATTTTTCAAAGTCGAAGGTGTAACCGATGCCGATGGTCGGGCCGTGATAGCCATTGCACCAGGTCACGTAATAGCGGTCCTCCAGCCAGAGCACACGCGGGTCATAGCGGTACTGGTACCGGCCAATTTCGGGGTCATCGCATAGCCATCCGATGGGATCATTTTCCAATTCCCAGGTGATGCCATTTTTACTGAAGCCGCGATTCAGGTTCATGTCACGTTTTTTATTGTCACAGCGGAAAACACCCGCAAAACCGTCCCGGAAGGGTACAACCGCGCTGTTGAAAATGCTGTTCGAGGAGGGGATCAGGTTGCGGGGAATAATTGGGTTGGCGCTGTAACGCCAGACCACGTCAGAAAAACCCGCGGGTCGTTCTTCCCAGGGGATGTTTGGGAGGGGAGAATAAATCATAAGAAAGAAATCTCCTTAGTCAAGAAAGCAGGATTCGTCAATCTCTTTACCACTTTGTGAGACGTATTTTAACACTAAAAATTGCAACCAGACCCTAAAAAGATATTGAACTATTCCTCACCAAGTAGTTGACTCGCGACAAAAAAGAGTATATAATACCACTAGAAATTGGGAGCGCTTCCATTGTATACCAAATATAGGAAGAAACTGGCGATATGATGGGTAAATCCCCGGATATGGCAATAAGAAATGGGAGCGCTACCAACCAGAACGTTAATTACAACAGATTGCAATTGTATTTGTGTCATACAACAAGCCAGTAATTTGGCTTTTTAAATAGCAGGTTCTGAGAGCGCTCCCAAGGAGTTGTATGCCTCTTACCCTCGAAGATATTGCACATCTCAGTGGTGTTTCCCGCTCGACTGTATCGCGGGTGATAAATGCTGATACCAATGTCAAAGATGAAACCCGCCAGAAGGTATTGAAGGTTATTCAGAGCATTAACTTTCAACCCAACCTGGCTGCCAGGGGACTTGCTACGGGGCGGACAAATGTTATCGGTCTGGTCATCCCGGCCGGTGTCTCTGTTATCTTTACAGACCCCTATTTTCCACAACTGATCCACTGGCTGGCAGAACCGGAGTACGAGCGTCGAACCGTCAGCCAGATTTTGCATAACGGTCTGGTGGACGGGGTGATCGTATCCTCGACATTGATGGACGACCCGATCGTCAAGTCGTTGTATGAAAGTAAAATGCCGTTCATCCTGATTGGTCGTCACCCCTCTTTGGATGTGAATTCCATTGACGTTGACAATATCCATGCTGGCTGGGAAGCGACCCTCCACCTGTTACGCTTTGGCCGAAAGCGGATTGCCACGATCACCGGTCCGCAGAACCAGATTGGTAGTTACGATCGTTATCAAGGTTACGTGAAAGGCCTAAGCGACCGCGATCAACCGGTCCTGCCCGAACTCGTCGCGGAGGGGGATTGGACAGAAGCAGGTGGCTATGCTGCTATGCGGCGGCTGATCCCTAATAAACCTGACGCAGTGTTCGCGGCTAATGACGTTATGGCAGCCGGCGCCTTATCAGCTTTGCGTGAAGCCCAACTACGTGTGCCGGAGGACGTGGCGGTGGTCGGGTTCGATGATACTCCGAATGCTTCCAGAACCCAGCCCCCCCTCACGACCATGCGCCAACCCATCCAATCCATGGGCACGTTGGCGGTTGAAACCCTCATCGATATCATCAATCACCCCGGATCAGAGACCCGGCAGATTATTGTCGCCACTGAATTGGTGATCCGGTCATCCTGTGGCACTTTAAAATCCATTTCAGAAGGAGGTAATGATAAGAAGAACCCAGTTAACCTGTCAATCCCAACGCTCTATCAGCATCACCAATGAGTCGGCAATCCTGCCGACGAAAAACCTAATCTAAGAAGGAGAGTGAAGAATGCGTAAGTCAATGTTAACGTTGGTTGCGATCTTCATGGTTGCAACCATGGTCCTGAGCTCTTGCGGTCCGGCACCCACAACCGTGGCTCCTCCTCCAGGTATCACTTCAGTGCCCCCGACTGCAGTGCCCCCGACCCCGACGCAATCAGTTGCGGAGATTGCTGGAACCCTGCCCCGCAATGAAACCATGTACTTCAATGGTCAACAGTGGGGTTCGGTTGTCTGTTGGAATCCATACTCTTCCAACTGCAACAATGCGCTAGCTCTCGGCCAGAGTGACAGTGCCCGTGTCATCATGTTTGAAACCCCGTATCTGTACGACATGCTCGATGGCCAGCAGTATCCTCTGCTGGCGGATGGTCCTTATGCGTGGAACGCTGCGCATACCGAGATCACATTCAAGCTCAATGCTGCTGCAAAGTGGAGCGATGGTACCCCGGTGACCGCTGATGATGTTGCCTATACCTGGGCCACCAATGTCAAGTACGAAACCGGTGTTGGCACTGGCAATACAGCTTTCATTGACACCATCACAGCTGTTGATGCTCAGACGGTTCTGGTCAAGGCCAAACTGGGTGCGGACGGCAAAGCTGTCAATCCTCTGGTAGTCTCTTCTTTCCTTAGCGCCAACTATGTCATCCAGAAAGCCTGGACCCAGACGCTGGAAGCGCGCACCGGCAGCGATGCGACTGCATTAAAAGCCGATACCGCTGAAGACGTCGTTTACTCCGGTCCCTATCACAAATACTTCACTGACGATACTAAGGTCGTCTTCGTTCGTGATGACAACTACTGGGGCCAGGATGCCTCCATGTGGGGCAAGCTGCCTATTCCAAAGTACCTGGCGCATACGATCTTCAAGGATAACGCCGCCGGTTCTATTGCTTTGGCACAGGGTGAAGTGGATGTCAGCCAGCAGTTCAACTCCAATATTCAGGTTTTGTGGCTCAACTATGGGCTGCCCGTCTCCACCTACCTTCCCGATGCTCCTTATGGCATTGGCGCCAGCCTGCCAACTGCCTTCTATAACCTGCAGTCCTATGGTTTGGACCAGGTTGCGGTCCGCAAGGCAATTGCCATGGCGGTTGACTATCCTACCATCATTGCCAACGCCATGACCAACCAATCGGCTACCTTCGATCAGGTTCCTCGCTCGCTGATGAACCCGACCGACGGCGAACAGGCCCTGTACGACCACGCGGCTGTCGCGGACCTGCAGTGGGCTGGCAACGACATTGCAGGCGCCAAAGCATTACTCGATGAAGCCGGGATCACAGATACCAATGCTGATGGCTGGCGTGAATACAATGGCCAAAAGCTTTCCTATGTAGCCACCTGCCCCAATGGCTGGTCCGACTGGCAGGCTGCGATCGAAGTGGTTGCTGCCGCCGGAAAGAAGATCGGTATTGACATCACGACCAACTACCCTGAATGGGCCGTTTATCAGACCGTCGTCACCAAAAATGATGCGCCTCTCCCCGCCGGCTATGACATCTTCATGATGTGGAGTGACGGCGCTGGCCCGACCCAGCCTTGGGGACGTGTCCGCCATTTGCTCAGCTCTGAATACGTTGGTATGGCGAGCAACTGGAATGGCAACTGGGGTGGCTATGTCAATCCTGACGCCGACGCGCTGATCTCAGCAATCCCCGGCGAAACCGACCCCGCCCAGCTGAAGATAGACTACACTAGTTTGGTCACGATCTATCTGACCGATGTTCCCTCCTTCACGCTCATGTACCGTCCCCAATCGTTCCACGCTGTGAACGAGACTGTTTGGACAGGCTTTCCTCACCAGGGTGATGGTACCAACCCGCCCGTCCCGCCGCTTGACTGTACTGACGGTTGGGGTGTCGCATGTCTCTATAATGTGACACTTGTTAACCCGTAAACTGTAATCCAGTAAGAACAGCCATGTTCCGCCAACCCCGGAATATGGCTGTTCATTTGGTATCTATCCGGAAATTCACCAGATTATGTCGTTGAGAGGCGGCGTTCCGTGCCGCCGAAGCAATCTCATTGATATAATGAGAAAAAATGTTGGTTCAACGAGATGGCTTCGTCCCTGCGCCCCTCGCAACGACAGATATTAATTGTCGGAGAGGTACTTTTATTTACATGGAGGTGTCGAGTTGAAAGGATACCGAAAGTATTTCCTCAACAAGCTGCTTTGGTTCCTGGTCACTTTTGTTTTCGCCTTCATACTGAATTTCATACTGCCGCGCCTGATGCCGGGAGATCCTGTGGCAGCCATCGTAGCAAGACTTGCCCAAGGCATGACCAATACGACCGGGGTCCAAGCGATTTATCAGCAATACGCGGACCTGTTTGGCACCCAAAAACCCATGCTAGAACAATTTTTCATCTATATGAATAATGTGTTGCATGGCAGTTTCGGTTTCTCGTTCAGCCAATATCCCCGGACGGTCGCAGACACTCTCAAATCTGCCATCTGGTGGACAGTGTGTCTGCAGTTCCCAGCGATCATCGTCGGCTGGCTGATCGGGAACACACTCGGCGCGTTGGCAGCTTATCTCAAAAAAGGCTTTGATAAAGTCATCATGCCCGTCAGTATTTTTATAAGTAATTTCCCGGCATTTGGCATGGCAGTCATTTTTCTGGTCATTTTTGGAGTCGGATTAAAATGGTTCCCAACCTCGGGCGGATATGGGTTTGACCTGATTCCCAGCTTTACCTGGAAATTTATGTGGTCTGTGATCGTCCATTACCAACTACCGTTCTGGTCGATCGTGATGATCGCCATCGGCGGTCAGGCGATCGGCATGCGCTCCATGTCCATCTATGAACTGAATGCGGATTATGTAAAATACAGCCGATACTTGGGAATCAAAGACCGAAAGATCGTCGGTTATGTATTTCGAAATGCCATGCTTCCGCAGGTGACCGGCCTGGCATTATCGATCGGTACCATGGTCGGCGGCGCGCTGGTGGCGGAGATCATCTTCAGTTATCCAGGGCTTGGTACTACGCTCCTAAGGGCTGTGATGGGACAGGATTATCCG
>JAPLGV010000061.1 GCA_026389975.1 Chloroflexota bacterium | reverse complement strand
TGATGGGGCCAACCGACAAACAAATAAACGGGAAGGTGATTGTCAACGATCCAAGCCGACGACGGGAATTGAACCCGTAACCTACCACTTACAAGGCGGTTGCTCTGCCGTATTGAGCTACGTCGGCAAGCGTCCTTTCCCGGCTTAAGCGGGGAAATTATACCAAAGGCACCCCGTCCATACAAGGTTAACGCGCCGGACTACCGGTCTGTACCTTCCTTCCCTTTGGGACGCAGGACACAGGTCTGGAATGACCGGCGGGGAAGTCTATCAGGATTCGAGACAGGAGTCAAGAAAAAATGCTATACTATTTGCATTCGTGTTTTACAGAAAGGAGTCCTATGACAAAATTTCAGCTGTTCGTTTTTGCCCTGCTCAGCTTACTTCTATGCAGCCTGGCGGTACCGGTGCGTGCCCAGGCGGGCATCCAACTCGTCAGCAATGAGGGTTCTCTCTCGTTTCCGGAAAGCGCCACTTTCCGGGCCGAGTTCCAGGCTGGGGCAAATATCACTTTGGTGGTGCTCGAATATGGTGTGGACCAGTTGACCTGCGGCACGGTGGTAGCCAAGTCATTTCCGCAGTTCACTCCGGCTGCCGACGTGCAGGTAGAGTGGACCTGGGAGATGCGCCAGTCTGGTTCGCTCCCGCCCGGCGCTTTGCTCTGGTGGCGCTGGCAGGTGCAGGATGCCAGCGGCGTGCAGTTCACCAGCCCCAAGCAGACCATTCTCTGGCTGGATGACATCCACGACTGGCAGGCCGTCACCGGCGGAAATATCAATCTTCACTATTATGAAGGCGGGCAAGCTTTCGGGCAAGCCTTGCACGACGCCGCGGCGCAGGCGCTGGTGCGTCTCTCACAGGATGTCGGTCTGCGCCCGGAGAAGCCGGTTGATATTTATATTTATGCCAATACCAATGATTTGAGGGATGCCATCCTTTACGAACCGGACTGGGTCGGCGGCCAGGCCTTCCCTGGAAATAACATTGTTATTATCGGCGTTTCGGCCGATCAATTAGATTGGGGCAAAAGCACTGAAGCCCATGAACTGACCCATGTGCTCGTTGGTCATCTGACTTTCACATGTCTGGGTTTCATCCCAACCTGGTTGAATGAAGGCCTGGCCATGTACGGCGAGGGTGGACCGCAGTCTGTCGAGTTGGCACAATTCGACCAGGCCAAGGCTGCCGACCAGTTGCTCGCCCTGCGTTCGCTCACGGGCGGCTTCTCGGAAGAATCCGACCGCGCGAATCTCTCGTATACCGAGTCTTATAGCGTGATCAATTTTCTCATTCAGACTTATGGGCGGGATAAGATGACAGCTCTTTTGGCCGCCCTGCGCAATGGTGCGACGACGGACGAGGCTTTACAGTCAGTCTATGGTTTTGACACGGACGGTTTGGACGATGCCTGGCGAACTTCGATCAGCGCAGCGCCACGCGTTGGGAGCTCGAACCCGACTCCGGTTCCCATACCGACTCAAGTGCCGACGATTGTCCCCGTGGGCGCGGCCCCGGTTGCACCGGCGGCCCCCACGCCGCGCCCGACCCAGGTTCAGGCTACGGTGACTCAGGTTACGATAACGCAGGCTCCGGGTCCTGCCGCGACTTCGGTACCGTTGACCGAACGTCTTGGCATCAGCCGCGATGTGGTACTGGGAGTCGAGTTCGGACTGGTTGGCTGCATTCTGACGGTACTGGTGATTGCCGTGCCGGTTCTTGTTACTACCCGCCGCCATCACAGGAGGCAAAAATGAAGCGCTCAACGAAATTCATTTCTATCCTGGTGGTCACAGCTTTCCTGCTGCTCGCCTGCCAGGTTTCAGGTGTTACCACCCCCGCTGCCGGACCAGCGAACGCTCCCACGGCAACACCGACGGTTGAGCCGCTGACTTATGTTAATCAGGAGAGTGGTGTGCGTGTCCATTATCCACGCGGCTGGAACACGCAGGCGCCCGCCCAGGGGGATCAGGCGCTGACGGGTTTTGTCAGCCCTGACCAGACCGTTTCTTCATATTTATACACCTTTCCGGCGCAAGCGAGTGACACGCCCGAATCGGCGATTGCCGATCTCAGCAGCTCTGCATTGACCGGCTTGACTGACGTGCAAATTGTCAGCGACGCGGCCCTGAGCCGTGCCGATGGCACGCCGGCCTGGAGCCGGGTAGTGACCGCCAAGAGCAATGGCACGGAATTGAAGATTAACATGACAACGGCAATCATCGACGGGACGCACATGTTTTTTATGCTGACCTTCGGCTCGCCCTCGGCGTATGACTATTACGCCAACGATGTGGCTGCCTTGCTGAATGGGATGGTCTTCGAATCACCGGTTGTCAACGGTGTGAACCGCAGCCAGGCACTCTTCCTTTCCGGCGGCGAAAGCACAAACCCGCGCGACTACGATCCGGCCACCGAACATAGTTCCGGCGATAAACTCGTCTTTAGCGGACTGGTTTCCTTCGATACCAGCCTGAACCTAGTCCCGGAACTGGCCGAATTCTGGGATGTTTCGGCGGACGGTATGGTCTACACCTTCCACTTGCGGACGAATGCCAGGTTCCACGACGGTCGTCCGGTGGTCGCTCAAGATGTAATCTATTCCTGGGAACGGGCTGCCAACCTGGCCACCCAGTCCGATACCGTGCTGACCTATCTGGGTGATATTGTCGGTGCGGCAGAGATGCACGACGGCACGGCAGATCATATCTCCGGTTTGGAAGCGCTCGACGACCATACCCTTCAGGTCACGATAGACGCAGCCAAACCTTACTTCCTGTTCAAATTGACCATGCCGGTCGCCTTCGTGCTGGATCAGAAAAACGTTGAATCCGGCTCGGAATGGTACCGCACCCCGAACGGCACGGGACCCTACAAACTTACCCGCTGGGACAGCTTCCAGTTGATGGTCTACGATGCCAACCAGGATTACACCCTCGGCGCGCCGTCCATCCCGCAAATTGTCGTGAAGTTGTATTCGGGCATCGGCATCCGCCTGTACGAATCGGGTGAGATTGACATGACCGGCGTCTATTCTTCCGATGTAGCGCGCGTCCTTGACCCGGCTGACCCTCTGCATGCCGACTTATATAGCGGCGTGAGCCTGTGCACCGACTACGTTGTTTTTGATGTAACCCAACCGCCCTTCGAGGATGTCAAAGTGCGCCAGGCTTTCACCATGGCCTTCGACCGGCAGAAATACATTGACGTGGTCAACAATGGGGTCGGCATCCTGGCAAAGGGACCCTATCCGCCAGCCCTGCCCGGTTACAACCTGGACCTCCAGGGCCTGACCTATGACCCCGAGGGGGCGCGCCAGCTGCTGGCCGAATCCAAGTATGGCGGCCCGCAGGGACTCCCGCCCATCATCTAGGGCCTGACCTATGACCCCGAGCAGGCGCGCCAACTGCTGGCCGGATCCAAGTATGGCAGTTCGCAGGGACTCCCGCCCATCATCTTTATCGATGCGGGCATTGGCAATACAGCCGGAGCGAGCGTGGCAGCCATGGCCCAAATGTGGCAGCAAAACCTGGGTGTGACCATTACCATCGAGAACCTTGAGCCAGATAAATATTACGATTTGCTGTACTCCGGCCAGCACGGACAGCTTTTCTCCGGCGGCTGGTGCGCGGATTACCCCGACCCGGAGAATTTCGCCGACGTGCTGTTCAATACCGGCGCGCAGCAGAATATCGGCAATTACAGCAACCCGGCGCTGGATGCCGTCCTTGAGCAGGCGCGCCTGGAGCAGGATGTGCCCACACGCATCCAACTCTACCAGCAGGCCGAGCAGATCATCGTTCAGGATGCACCGGCGCTGTTCATCATGCACGGTGTTTCATACGAGCTGGTCAGGCCGAATGTAAAAGGCTATGTGCTGACACCGATCAATATTCCACTGGAACGCTATTTGTGGCTGCAACCGTAAGAT
>JAPLGV010000518.1 GCA_026389975.1 Chloroflexota bacterium | reverse complement strand
CTGGTAATCGCCAGGCGCTGGCTGAGAAGCCGCAGGCGGTCTTCGATGTGTGTCCATCGCCACCGCTCATCTGGAGCGACTTTGGCGCGGGTAATCTCATCGAACTGGCCAGGGCGCGTGTCCCGGCGGAACTCATCTCGATGCCGTTGGCAGGTGCGGCCGCGCCGGTAACGTTGATTGGTTCAATCGTCCAGCATGCGGCCGAGAGTTTGAGTGGGATTGCAATCCATCAACTTTCCAACCCTGGTGCTCCCATCGTCTGGGGTGGCGCGCCGGCCATCTTTGACATGCGCCGCGGAACCACTCCGATGGGCGCAATCGAAACGGGCACCACGCCGATGGGCGCCATCGAAACGGCCATGATTGACGCGGCATACGCGCAAGTCGGCAAGTCGCTCAACCTGCCGACCCATGCCTATCTCGGCGCTTCCGACGCCAAAATCGTGGATGCCCAGGCCGGACTGGAAGGCGGCGTTACGGCCCTGGTCGGCGCACTGGCAGGTATCAACATGATTTCCGGAGCAGGGATGCTCGACTTTCTGGCCTGTCAGAGCGCCGAGAAGTTGGTGGTGGATGCCGAGGCGATTGGCATGGCCAAACGTCTGCTGACCGGGCTCGAGGTCCAGACCAAGACGCTGGCGACAGCGCTCTTCGAGGGGATCAACTTCAAGGCTGATTTCCTTAAGCAGAAGGTCACGCGCGAACTTTTTTCCAAAGAACAATATTTACCCTCGACAGTAATAGATCGCGATTCGATCCGCGGTTGGCAGGCGGCCGGCAGCTTAGATACGTTCGCGCGCGCCAAAGTGCGCACGGCGCAATTGGTGAGCGAGTACAGGCGTCCGCACAGGGCAATTGAGCAAGAAAGAGAGCTGCGGGCGATGGTCGAGAGCCTGGCCCGCACGGCCGGCATGGCGCGCTTGCCGGAATTAGATGACTGATGGAAGGCTGGTGGACTATCTTCAATCCAGAAAAAAATATAATAAACTACATGGGAGCACACAGGATTGTGCTCGGAAAGGAGGCGTACCCAGAAAACGCGATCTGGTTTGAGGCCTGCATAAAGGGCCTATTTTATCCACATAAAAAGAGAGAGGAGAATGCGATGTTTTCGAAAAAAGCTGTTACTTTGATGATCGTCCTGGCAACGAGCCTGAGTCTGCTTCTGAGCGCCTGCGGGCCGAAAACGCCAGCTTCCCCCCCGCCGCCTGCGGCGGGAACCATCGCGCCGGTGGCCACCGAAGCACCGACACAACCAAAGAAAGGAGAATGAAATGCGTAAAAATCTCTTCAGGATAGCAGTTTTTGTGGCTGTTGTTGGCCTGGAACTATCGGCCTGCGGCCCAAAGGTCGTACCTGCAACCAAAACTGCCGCACCGGGCAGTCCGGAACCAACCGAAAAAAAGATCATCACCATCGCCTGGACGCAGGAGCCCAACTCCCTGAACCGTTCGTACTCGAGTATGTGGGGCATGTGGACTCTCAGCCAGATCTATAGCTGCTCACCCTGGCAGTTTGATGAAAACAACGAGCCCTATCCTTATATGGTGACCGAACTTCCTACAGTTTCTGATGATGGCCTGGTGGTCACCATGCACCTGCGAGATGACCTGGTCTGGTCGGATGGGACACCACTCACCTCGCGTAGTGTCCATGTTCTGGATGAAGGAAAAACAATCGCCGAAGGGTTACCAAATGATGTTCGACATAATTCAGTAGTGATCAATTCTTATCTTGGAAATTCTAAAAATATAGATTAAGTGCATTCGAAAATGTTACCCTCAAAACAGTTGGTCTCCTGGTATTTAAAACGGAAATAAATTAATGATGGATCGCCTGACTGCAAATAAATAATATTTTCTCTTAAAAAAAGGAAGGATTTTATGAAAGGTCTAAATGGGAAACGTGTCCTAATAACTGGGGGAGCGGGAGGGATTGGAACGGCTACAGCGATTCGCTTTATCGAAGAAGATGCTCGAGTTGTAATATTTGATATAGATGAAAATGCCTGTCAAAGGATTGAAAAGAAACTCCCATCATTAGTAAAATGCATCAGAGCTGATGTGACTTCACAATCATCACTAGATCAAGCATTCAATAAACTAATTGATGCAGTGGGTGGTCTGGACATTCTAATAAACAATGCTGGTATAAGTTATCGACATAATTTTGTTGACATTTCTGTGCAGGAATGGGAAAAGCTAATCCAAATCAATTTGACTGGCGTGTTTTTTGTTGCTCAAAGAGCTGCCAAACTAATGTTATCCTCTGGCGGAGGTGTAATCATAAATATGGGGTCAACAAATGGTTTGGTAGGTTATCACTATTATGGTGATTACAATGCATCAAAAGCCGGTGTCATTGAACTTACTCGATCCATGGCTTTGGAGTTAGGACCTACAATTCGTGTAAATGCTGTATGCCCGGGTTTCATTATGACACCTATGCAAGAAGCAGAATATACTGAAGAAATGCAACGAGCTTTTTATGAAAAACTCCCCATGAAGAGATTGGGTCTTCCTGAAGATGTCGCTGCACTTTTTGCTTTTCTTTCCTCAGATGATGCTTCCTGGATAACCGGTCATAAAGAAAAGGCTC
This sequence comes from Chloroflexota bacterium, assembly GCA_026389975.1. Lineage (GTDB taxonomy): Bacteria > Chloroflexota > Anaerolineae > Anaerolineales > Villigracilaceae > UBA877. The sequence continues at coordinate 4,667 of JAPLGV010000518.1, read as the reverse complement.
TTTTTTTTCTAAGTCAAGATATCCGGATTCGAATGCTACTTTCGGTGTTCGATTAATACAAATATCAGTGATTATATGCACTGAGATAGCTCATCTTACATATCTTCCCAGCATGGGAATGACCAGTCGGGCAGATCTGCTTATTCGCTACTCTACGGTAATGTTTCCAAATTGGCAATTCTCATTACAGCAACGGCTGTAATATCAGAAACCGCTTTCAAGCTGTTTGCATCAACCATTTCTGGTGTATTCGTAATTGAGTGATAATACACATCATCCGGTTTCCAGAACCAAACACTTGGCACTCCTGCTAAGATATCGGGTTTCATCTGATGTAGAACTTGCTTTATTTATAACGACCGATGTGATAACCCATATCATCCGCAGCTGTCTCTAAAGCCTCTATTAGCCAATGAGAAAACTCAAATGTATCTGTATTATGCCATTTACACTCTCCACTAACTGCAAGCGACCGCCTGTGCCGAACATATCCAGGTTTATCGCAGCTTTTACTTTATTAGTTCTGTCCTTGTGCATCTGAACATATTGAGCCATCCCAGGAGAGCACCCCTCTTCTGCTGTACTGCAAATAAATTCAACGCCTCGTCTAAATTTATTGTGCCCAAGAACCCGCGCCAATTCTAGTAAACAACCAAGACTGCTGCCATTATCATTTGCACCGGGTGGAATTGCGTGATCCCTGTGACCCATGATAACAATGCGCTCCTCAGGTTTTTCGTCACCTACCACAATCCCGCTCAGAATCGTGATGTCACCGTCATACGTAGCAGTGTTGACCTCAAATTCAGCTTTGATTTTTCCTTGACCGAGTCAGCCCGTCGATAGCTGAAAGACATATCGCAGGAACTTGTTGTTTAACAAATCGGTTTTCAGTATTTACATTCCCCGCTTCCATCGACATGCGATATGGCCAAGGAAAAGGATGGATTACAATCATCCCAACAGCACAATGCTTTGAAGCCATTTCCGAATAAGGGCCAAGCCAAAATATCGATTATTGAGCGATTACCTGCGAGCAGAACTGGCTACACCTCGAATTCATGCTTTCATGCCCGTATAAGCGAAAGTCCTGGTAATAAAAGTATAGGTATTTAAGAACTACATCCTTGAGAAATTAGTTCACTAAACGGAGATTCATCATGCTAATTACCATCGATAGAGGAATGATAAAGATAAAAGACGCTGCTAATGGAATTGATTACAAAGGTGCATTTACAGGGGATAGATTTCAAAATAGTAAGTCCATCGTGTTTTGCGAAATTAATACAGACAAGGTTTGTAGACTATTGTTATATAAGGAAGGAAGAATTACTGAAATTGCAGAAGACAGTGAAATTGAGATTTTCTATTCCGACTTAAATATTGATCATATATTGTTCACGAAAAAAGGGAAGAATAAGTGCGGATTCCGGTGATGTCGTCCACTGAATCCGGTCATGCCGTCCAGTGGCGGAGGGAAGCAACGCTGGTAAGGGAATTATAAATCAAGTGGACGACATGGGGATGGGGGAACGCACCTTTCGTTGAGAATCTCCGGTCAAATTGAGTCGATAAGCGTTGTGAATGACGCGGTCAAGGATGGCATCTGCATGCGTGGGATCCGGGAATCGAGAAAACCAATCTCCCACCGGGACCTGGGAAGCAACCAGAGTGGAGACATGCCCAAAGCGATCGTCGAGGATTTCGAGCAGGTCGCGGGTTTCGGAAGCAGAGATAGGATCGCGCATCCAGTCATCGAGGATGAGCAGGTCTATTTTTGCCAAGCTGGCGAGCAAGGAGTGGAAAGAGCCATCCAGATGAGATTGGGCGAGTTGGAACAAGAGGCGTGAAGTGCGGAAGTAGCGCACGGAATGATTGGTGCGGCAGGCAGACAGTCCTAGCACACAACTGAGGAACGATTTTCCAGACCCGGTGGGGCCGAGCACCAGGGTATTGAGATGCTGGTCGATCCAGTTGCCCTGCGCCAGTTCGAGGACAAAGCGGCGCTCCAGACCACGGGAGGCAGACAGGTCCAAGTCTTCCAGGGTAGCGGATTGGGGAAAGGCCGCCATCTTGATCAATCTCTGGATGCGCCGGTCATGGCGGTGGGTGATCTCCATGTCCACCAGGAGTGCCAGGCGTTCTTCGAAGGAGAGTTCTGCGTATTTGGGGTTATTGAGCTGTTCCTGTAGGCCATCGCGGAAAGCGGGCAGGCGGAGTTGGACGAGTTTGTCGAGTAGGGGTTGGGTTAGCATGAGGGACCTCACTGGTAGTATGAGTTGCCACGGATGTTCTCGTGGGTTGGAAGGGATGGGTTTTCGGATGGGGAAGCAGGGGGCAGGAGTTCCAGAACGGCTTTCACGCCCCGGTAGTTCAGTTCTTTTTCTTCGCGTGCCATCTGGCAAGCGGTCTCCATCTGGGAGCGAGCATACAGGGTAGAAAGACGCAGGATGCCCAGGCAGGAGCGGAAAGCCTGTTCGGGGTGTCGCCGGGAGGTCAGGATGGCCTGGATCATTTGGCAGGTATGCGGCCCGATATCCTCCGCCCAACGCTGCAGGCGCTCGGGTGTCCATTCCCCGGCTTTCTGATGCTTGATCGGCATGTGGGCGGTCTGGGTGGAATAACGGCCAGGTACGCTGCTGCGAGGATGGATGGCCACGGATTCGGGTTTGCTTTTGTGGAATATCTCGATCATACGCTCGCTGGCGCGAATGCGTACTTCCTGGTGGATCAACTCATACGGCACCGAGTAGAAGTGCTTCTCGAACTCAACGTGGTAATCGATGTTCACCCGGGCGGTCTTCCAGGCGGCGTATTCAAAGGGCGTTTGCGGCAGCGGACGCAGGGCAGGCTGGTCCAGTTCTTCGAATAGCTGCTTGCGGGACTTTCCCAGATGCTTCATCGGACGGTTGTTTAGTTCTTCCAGCAGTCGGACAATCGCACGGTTTAGTTCTGCCAGGCTAAAAAAGGTCCGGTTGCGCAGACGGGCCAATATCCAGCGTTCCACCACCTGTACACCCACTTCCACCTTGGCCTTGTCGCGCGGCCTGCGCACTCGAGCCGGGATGACTGCCACCCCATAGTGCTGGGCCATCTCAAGGTAGGTTGGGTTCAGGTCAGGCTCATACCGGCAGGCACGTTTCACCCCCTGTGCCAGGTTATCCGGGACGATGATCTGAGTCACACCCCCGAAAAACGCCTGGGCACGCACGTGCCCGCCGATCCAGTGCGGCATTTCCTGGCTGGTCTGTGCTTCGGCATAGGTGTAGCTGCTGGCACCCATGGTTGCCACGAAGATCTGCGCCTGGCGCACTTCCCCCGTTTCTGGGTCGGTGATCGGAACGGTATCCCCGGCATAGTCCACAAACAGCTTTTCACCCGCCTTGTGGTTCTGTCTCATCGGCGGATTGAGCTTCCGTACATAGCGTCGATACAGATCGCAATACTGGCTGTACCCGTACCCATCCGGATGGTCTTCCCGGTACTCCGTCCACAGCAGCCGCAGAGTCACATGCCGCTTCTTCAGTTCCTTGTGAACTTCCTCCCAATCCGGCAAGACCCGTACTGCCAATTGGCCTGCGACCTTCTCCGGGAACAACAGCCTGTACAGGCTGTCTTCGTCCAGACCCTCAGGCAATGGCCATTTCAGCCCGGCTACTTCGGCGCATTTCAGATATTCGCTGACCGTACTGTGGGAGATCTGGCAGCTGCGCCCAATGGCACGGTTCGATAAACCGCAGGTCCATTTTAAACGCAGTGCTTCGCTGATCTTTCGCATGGATAACCTTTCCTGTGACATCGCTACCTCCTGGAATTATTCCAGGTGTAGATTGCCACAATTCGATAGGATTATCCAGCGTTACTTCACCCCCAAATGATTCCGCTCAACCGCAATAAGTGGACGGCATGCTCCGGAATCGGTGGACGACATGCTCCGGATTCGGTGGACGACATGCTCCGGAATCAGTGGTCGCCTTCGACCGGATTACGCAAATAAGAAACCATTATTAATGGATTTGTACTTATATGATAAAGGGAAAGTAACTATCCTACATAGAAAAATAAACCGCGAATGTTTTTCTCGCTTAATTCTTAATGATACAGTGGTATTTATTTATCTTGCTTTAGGTTCATCAAAAGCAAAAGTATTTGATTTGTGGGATGTATATGAAGCAGATCTTAATGGTAGTGAAAAATTAATCGAGACGGACGTAATAAAGAGCGATGTATTTCTATCTCGCAAAAATGAATTAAAGTATATCCTTTGCAAATGGATAACATCTGAGAGTGGGCAATACATCCAAGGTTTTGGCGATAAAAGTTTTACACAAAGAAAATTTTCATTGGTCATCATAAATGGGACTAAACGAAAGGAATTTTATATTGATTTTAATCCAGAGAACAGTGACTTCGGTATAAGTTTTTTAGGAGTCTGCTGAAAAAGTGGTCGATATTGGACCCTCCTCAAAAAAGCAAAAATGGGGTAAAACTATGGCAATTCATCAGCCAGGAGTACCGTCATGCTTGGAAAACGCAAACTGCAGCACAGCTATTTTGATGCCATTGGACTACCGCATCGTGTGTCACCGGATTCGTTCTATGGGCGCATGGGCAGCCTGACCGGCAGGCTCTTGCGTGATGACGATCTGAAAGAGATGTACTCTGCT
>JAPLGV010000451.1 GCA_026389975.1 Chloroflexota bacterium | reverse complement strand
GTGGCCGTGCGTGATCAGGATGTAGGTCAGGTCTTCGATGCGAATTTTCCGCCCGGCCACGCGCCCGGCTTGATCGAACCCGGCCTCCAGGTGGGCATTGGACTCGCCGAAACCGGAGCCTGTGTCTATCAGCACAATGGCATCCTCCACCAGAACCAGATAGGCATACGCCCATAAGTCCGGGAAGACGTTCATAGGGATGCGAAAAATGCGCGCCCCGCCGGTTGTCTCGAAGGTCTGGAAGGTGTAGGGAATTTTGGTGGAATGGATATCCATTGTCAACGCCCTCGTAGTCCATCCAGGAAGAGCGCGGCAAATTGGTCGGAAATCTGCCCGATGGAAAACAGCCCGTCCGGGCGGTACCAGGTGATCGTCCAGTTCATCACACCCAGCAGGGCACGCGCCGTCATGGACGGGTCGGTATCGTGGAAAACGCCGCTCTCCACACCCTCCTGAATCAGATCGCGCCACAACCGTTCAAATCGGTCGCGGCGCGGGATGTGGCGTTCATGATATTCCGGGTCGAGCGAGCGGTGTTCGAGCAGAAGGACTGCCGCCAGGTCAGCGTGCTCGGCCAGACTACCCAGATAGACGCGCATTGCCTGGCACAATTTCTCGTCAACAGGGTTGTCCTGGGTAAGAACGGCTGAAACACGCTCGATCAGCAAGTCCAGTGCCTGGTCGAGAAGCGCGAGCAGGATTTCCTGTTTGCTTGAAAAATGATGGTAGAGACTAGCCTTTTGCAGATTGACCGCTTCAGCAATATCCTGCATCGAGGCAGCATGAAAGCCCTTTCGACGGATAATTTGAGCAGCTGCTTCAAGGATCTGGTCGCGATTCATAATTTCTCTACCGACCGGTCGGTAGAATAAGAATACCAGAATTGGAATTAAGAGTCAATAGCCTTGGGCATGGTTTCTGTTATGGATCATCCAGATGGATGATAAACAAAGCCCCTTTCCTAAAGGAGAGGGGCTGGGAGTGATGGTTGAAGATATTATTTGCCCATTTTCTTCTTGAACGCCGCAGTCAGCGCCGGGACGATCTGGAACAGGTCGCCAACCACGCCGTAGCGCGCCAATTTGAATATGGGCGCCTCGGGGTCCTTGTTGATGGCAACGATCACCTTGCTGGTGCGCATACCTGCCAGGGGCTGGATTGCTCCTGAAATGCCGCAGGCGATATATACATCCGGCGAGACAACTTTGCCGGTCTGCCCCACCTGGTGAGTGTAGGGAACGTAGCCAGCGTCCACCGTGGCGCGCGAGGCCCCGACGGCTGCCCCCAGCACCGAGGCCAGGTCTTTGACCAGCGCAAAGCCTTGCTGGGCGCGCCAGATTTCGGCCTGTTTCTCGTCCAGTCCGGCCGGTGGTGTCAGGGTCGGGTTATTCGAGACGCCGCGCCCGCCGGAGACGATCACACTCGCATCCGTCAGGCTGACGCCGCCTTCGCTGGTAGAGTAACCTTCTACTTTAGTAGGGAACTCGCCAGTGGCGGCATCAACCTTGGTTAGCGTCCCGGATTTCCCGGCCTGCTGCGCTGGTTTCGGGAAAGCCCGTCCGCGCAGGGTGATGATCTGCGGCCTGGACGAGCAAGTTTCCTTGGTCAGTAGTTTTCCCCCGTAGATCGGGCGAATGGCGGTGATTTCATCGCCCGTGGCTTCTAAGGCTGTCACATCTACCATCACGCCGGTCTTTAGGTCAATGGCGACCATGCCAGCCAGCTCACGGCCGCGCGTCGTGGTCGGGAACAGGAGCAGGTCCGGGGTCCGCTCCGCTGAGAGTTTGCTTAGGGTCGTCGCGTAGGCTTCAGCGCGGTAATCGGTTAGGGACGGGTCGTCTGCCAGCAGCACCTCGTCCGCGCCGTACTCAAAAGCGGCTTTTGCCAGCGCTTCAATGCCAGAGCCAAAGACCAGCGCGGTGACATTGCCGAGCGTTTTACCGACGCCGATGGTTTCCCACGAGGCGGGTAGGGCATTGCCCTTGAAGTGGTCGATATAAACCCAGGTGTTCATAGGACTTTCTCCGCCAAGATTTTATTGGCCAGTGTTTCAGCGATCTCTTCCGGACTACCGCCGGTGATGAACTCGCATGTGACTTCCCGGCTGGGTGGGTTCATTATCTCCGGCCAGGCGATGACAGAAGCTGGCGCGGCGATGCCCAGCTCGGCCAGCGACCAGGTCGGGATTTCGGCGCGCGAGGCCTTGCGAATGCCCATGAACGAGGGGTAGCGCGGCTCGCCGAAGTCGGCAGTTTGGCCGTGACGATCTGCCGCCATTCCTCGATACCGCGTTCGACTCGGACGTTGCTCCCTTCGATTTTGATAACCGAGGCCAGGGTCAGCGCGGGCCAGCCCAGCAGACGAGCCGTCTGTGCCGGGACCAGGCCGGCGTCGCCGTCAATGGCCTGACGGCCAAAGAAGGCCATGTCCACACCGCCGGTTTTCTGGATGGCAGCCGCCAGGACTTGGGCGATAGCCTGTGTATCCATGTTGACCAGGGCGGGATCGCAGATCAGGATGGCATCATCGGCCCCCATGGCAAGGGCGCGCTTGAGCGTTTCTTTGGTGCTCTCGTCACCGATGGTAACAGCAGTGACGGTACCCCCCAGCGCCTCTTTTTGCTGGAGAGCGGCCTCCACAGCATATTCATCCCATGGATTCATGATCAGGGGAGCATCACCCCATGACACCTTTCCCCGCTCAACGACCACTTTGGCGGTTGAGTCGGGCACTTGTTTTATACAGACGACAATTTTCATGAAACATTCTCCTGTGATCAAAACTCTCTACTTGTTCCTGGAGAAACCGATAATCCATCATGGAGTTCTGTTGAATTATGGCTCATCAGAGTTCAGGATCGAGTTGAACGGAACGGGCGGCAGCAGGGGAGATTCAAACATCGGCTTTGGTGAAAGAGATGCAATTGTGCAATTTCGAATAATCGCAATTATACAACACTCTGCAGAAGCCTTGATAGCTCCCCTATAGTAACATTTGGCTTTGAGGCATCACGTCCCGCATGTGGATCAGTTGATGACCATAGATGGCCGTTATCATTGTCTCAACATTCACATCCCCCAATGCCGGATGTCGTCCGATCTTATCCAACTGATCTGCACCAAGCCTCCTGACCCAATCAATGGTCTGTTGACGGGCTTGATCCAGCAGGTCAAGCAAGATGGTCGGCGATTGGCCTTCCAGCCGACTTTGCTCATCGGCATTAAAGCAATTGATGTCAAAATCCGGCGGGGCGCCCGGGCCACCACCGGCAACAGCTTGAGCCAGGGCAAGGAGTTGTCTCTCTGCCGAACCAAAATGCACCAACAGATGACGTACCTGCCAGGTAGGCTCGTGATAGAGCGGCATCTGCCATTGTTCCGGCGTTAAAGCACTAAAAATCTCAAAGGTCTTTTGTCGACCTTTTTCCAATTTGGCTGCCAATGCATCTGCTCTTGGTTGTGTCATAGTTTGTTACACCGGAAACCTTTTTTTACCGAAAGCACAGGAGTTCGCCTGCTGCTTGCATAAATCCCTGAACCTGCCATTCATTAATTTCATACATTTCATGGGATCGTGGTTCAGTTATTTTCGCAGTACCCTGTAATTATAGCGCATCCTGCCAGGCGGGGTTTTCCATTCGGCTTCGCACCTTGACCTGTCAGTTCAGGATATTCGTTCCTGAGGAATAAAAGAGGAACGAATACCCTCTCTCTCTGAAGGACACCAGGACGGTATGGCTTGCCTCCAGTTTAAAATCAGAAATGGGGGCAACGGCAGATCGCCGAGGCAAGCCCTCCGAATTAAAGTCATTTTTTTTGAAGAACGCGCGGAACGAATACCCCCTGCGGCGGGGGAGGAGATTGCTTCCCCAGGCGGGGATGATATCGTCGCAAAGAACGCTCCTCCCCCAAGAACTGGGGATGATATCGCAACGACACGCGACACGGGGGGTGGGTTTTGTTTCTGAGGACAGAACAAAGGAACAAATCATTTTCCGGGAAGAAGCTTCCCCTGCCCCCTGCGGGGACCTTCGGCGGGGATGATATCCCCTCCGGGGACGATGTCGGCGCCTCGTGTCACGCCGAAACAGCCGACACGTGTCAATAGCCGCCCCATGTATACCAATCATCGCCGCATTGATATGTACCACCAAAACGAGTGTGGATGGGGTTAGGATTCTGGTTTTATCGGGGCTTCAGAAGTTGATTTATTCGAGGCAATTTCCTTTCTGCGGCCGCGTTGGCGGAAGCTATCGCCGCGGATCACGATAGTGTGGGCATGAT
>JAPLGV010000184.1 GCA_026389975.1 Chloroflexota bacterium | reverse complement strand
ATTTGTATCTCAAGGCTATTCGGGTGGCCTTCGATGAATTACAAACTCTCAAGACTGCGTAACATCAGTTAATAATGAATATTCCATTGAAAAATGACCTCCAGCCTTTCTTCTTCTGAGGCAGAGGCAGGGGCGGCAGTACTTGCACTGAGACGTTGTGCCAAGCTTGTCGAAGCTAAAACCGTAGGGTTGCAGCGAAAATGTTAGGGTATTCGTTCCTCAAAACGAATACGAAACGAATTTTCCTGCTGCCACCAACTGAATTAATAATGTAGAAGTCTTAGAAGAAAATGGGAGCTCCAAGTGGAAATATTCGTTCCTCTTATTTTCCTGAAACGAATATCATCCCACTCATCATCTTTTTTCCGAGAGCGCTATTGTGATATTATAGCGGCTGTCCGATAATATTAACCACTCCCAAAATTCACAAAATTTTGAAGGAAGCAGTACAATCGCTCCCATGCAAATTCACCAGCCAGTCATTACCACCAACGGCGGTATACGCGCCACCTGGGCCGAAGTCAATTTGACTCGGCTAAACCAGAATTTTCAGGCTATTCGCGCCCACGTTGCTCCGGCAAAACCGATTCAGCCTTCAACGGCGATGAGGTGATGCTCATTGGCGAATCGGGCAGCGAGGCGATTACCGCCCAGGATTTGGCCGATTGGGCTGGTACAATACCGTACGAGATTTTTACGAATATCAACATGCGCGTACCGCGTGTCTATATCACGGAGGATATAACTTAATGGAATCTCCCCACCCGACAGTTCGGGCGAAGCGTTGGAACCTGGGCGCTGTGTTTAATTTCCTGAAAGATCACCGCTTTGATTATCTCATCTTGTTTTTGATTGGCGCGGTCATTATCGGGCTCGACCAGTGGACAAAAGCCCTGGTGCGGGCAAAAATCCCGCTGGGCACCGATTGGCTGCCGGACGGACTGGCGTGGCTGCTGCCTTATGCTCGTATTCGACATTGGTATAACACCGGTGCGGCTTTTGGCATATTCCAGAACGGCAACCTGGTTTTCACTATTCTGGCAATTATCGTCATCCTGTTGATCCTCTATTATTTTCCGCGTACGGAACGGAATGATTGGTGGCTGCGCGTGGCCATGGCAATGCAGTTTGCGGGAGCTGCCGGCAATTTGATTGACCGGTTGGCCTTTGCCCAGGTCACCGACTTTATCTCTGTTGGGAAATTTGCGATTTTCAACGTGGCCGATGCGAGCATTTCTGTCGGCGTGGCGGTGCTGCTGCTTGGGGTCTGGCTCAAAGAACGGGCCGAAAAGAAACAAGCTGCGATGGCTGCCTCGCCCGAAGACGAGGCAAGTGTGCCGAGCGAAGACGAGGCAAAGAGTGGGTGACCGGATCGAAACCTTTCGTTTTGAGAAAGAAGACAAGCAGCGGCTGGACGTTTTTCTGACGGCCTGCCTGCCGGAGTTTTCTCGTTCACGAATTCAGGGATTGATCAAGAACGGGTTCGTCAAAGTGGAGGCTGAAACCGTCACGAAGGCGGGGCGGGACCTGGCGGGTGGCGAGCAGATCGAGATACGGATTCCCCCGCCGGTCCCGAGCGGGTTGGTGGCCGAAGATATCCCGCTCGATATTGTCTTTGAGAACGAGGATTTAGTGGTGGTGAATAAGCCGGCCGGGATGGTAGTCCACCCTTCACCTGGGCACGATAGCGGCACGCTGGTCCATGCCGCCCTCGGTTATATTCCGGAACTTGAAGGCATCGGCGGCGAGGAACGTCCGGGGATTGTCCACCGGCTGGACAAAGACACCTCCGGCCTGATTGTGATTGCCAAAAACGAACGGGCACACCGCTGGCTGCAGGAGCAGTTCAAATCCCGTAATGTCGAAAAAATCCACCTGGCGCTGGTGGACGGAAAGCCGCCCACACCTGCCGGGCGCGTGGAAGCCCCGATTGGACGTAATACCACGCACCGCAAACTGATGGCGGTTGTTCCGCTGGATAAAGGCCGCGAAGCCGTCAGCGAATACCGCACGCTGGAAAGTTTCCCCGCCCACACCTTGCTCGAAGTCCATCCGCTGACCGGGCGGACGCACCAGATCCGCGTCCACATGGCGTTTTTGGGATGTCCGGTGGCGGCGGATATGGTCTATGGAAAGCGCAAGCCGACAGTGGATTTGGACAGGCATTTTCTTCTCTTCCGCAGGATTTGCAGGTCGTCCTTGAGCACTTACGCCAAAAATAGGAGTATTTTATGAAATTCGTTGATCTCCGTTCCGACACCGTTACCAAACCCACACCCGCCATGCGCGAGGCGATGGCGAAAGCTGAAGTCGGCGACGACGTTTATGGCGAGGACCCCACCGTCAACCGCCTGCAGGAGATGGCGGCTGAGATGATGGGCAAAGAAGCCGGCCTGTTCGTCGCTTCGGGGACGATGGGTAATCTGGCGGGGGTTTTGGCTCACTGTCAGCGCGGCGATGAGGTGATTGTAGGCAACAAGGCACACACATTTTTGTTCGAGGCGGGTGGAATTTCGGTGCT
>JAPLGV010000097.1:5347-6281 GCA_026389975.1 Chloroflexota bacterium | reverse complement strand
TGGCTTGGGCAACCTGTTCTTTGACCAGATGTCCCACCTGATGCCGGATGGGAGCCTGATTTATGATACCCGCAATGTTTTTGTGGACCGGCACGTTTTTTACGATGGCCGCTATATCGGCACTGAATTGTTAACCTACATCATCGAAGATTATGCCCGCCCGCGCCTGATGACCGAGCCGGAGCGCTTGGAGTTTTTGCAAAAAATATTCAGCGCGGGGGGCTGGTAAAGGTTGCTTATCACGGAGGCATGTATGAAAATCTATGACATTACTCTCCCCATTTCTCCCGTTATGCCCGTCTGGCCCGGCGACCCGCCGGTGGTACTGGAACAGGTCTCCTCGATGGATGCCGGCGCGCATGACAATGTCTCACGGTTGGGGTGCAGCGTTCACACCGGCACACACGTGGATGCCCCCCACCATTTCCTGAATGACCACCGCACGGTGGAGGCCTTGTCTCTGGATGTGCTGACCGGCCCGGCCCAGGTAATCCAGATACCGGAGGATGTGGACTTGATCACCGCCGATATTCTGGAGAAAGCAGCGGTTCCTTCCGGGACCTCGCGTCTGCTGTTAAAAACCCGTAACTCCCGACTCTGGGAACGCGGCGAAAAAGAATTCGTCAAGGATTTCGTAGGTATCTCTGTGGACGGTGCCGAGTGGCTGGTGCGGACCGGTGTGAAACTGGTCGGCATTGACTACCTGTCAATTGCGCCGTACAAGCAGAGCCTCCCGACACACCAGGTGTTACTCAAACCGGGGATTGTCATCCTGGAGGGGGTGGACTTGAGCGCCGTCTCAGCGGGAATCTATAATTTATATTGCTTGCCGTTGAAACTGTCCGGGTCAGATGGTGCTCCAGCGCGGGCTATTTTGATCGGATAAAAAAACTCCCACAGGGCAATCCTGTGGGAGTTTGCGAGTCTAATATCT
>JAPLGV010000097.1:0-5308 GCA_026389975.1 Chloroflexota bacterium | reverse complement strand
GCCGCCAGTACCGGGTCCGCGGCGACTCTTTCCGCCACCGGGTCCGCCATGACCATAACCACCACCAGGGCCGCCGCGTTTGTCACCGTATCCGCCGCCACCGAAGCTGCGTTCTTCCTTCGGACGGGCCAGGTTAACCTTTAGCGGGCGATTCGCCATGGTGTAGTCATTGAACATCTGGATGGCCTTTTCGGCCTCACTCTGATTGCTCATTTCTATGAACGCGAAGCCCTTGGACTGGCCTGTGTCGCGATCTTTGATCAGAGCCACCGAAGCAACCGTCCCTGCCTGAGCGAAAAGTTCACGCAGATCATCTTCTTTGGTGTCGTAGGACAGGTTGCCTACATAAATTTTCGTTTCCATCCTTATCTCGTCTCCTTCTGAATTGGGCAGTGGGCTATGAAAAAGCCGCCAGCCTTGTACAGGTCTGGCGGTCAATCCACACACAAATCCTACTGCAAGTGCGCTTATTCTAACACAAAAGCATCTTATCTGGCGGTGGATTCTCTGGGCTCTTTGGGAATGAGCGCGGTGAGGCGGAAAATAGGACAACCCCATTTCTTTCCTATTTCACGGAGATTTCCAAAGAACCGTTCTCTGGGAATCGCCATGGTGATGGGTGAATTATGGGGCAACGACGGTTATTGTGGCTGTCATGGACGGGTGGACGCCGCAATGATATGAGAATGTCCCAGCCTGGGTAAAAGTAAAGGAAAACGAATCGCCTTTGGCAAGGCTGTTGGAACCCCACGACCCATCATCGCCAGTGACATTGTGTGAGGCAGTGTCATTGTTGGTCCAGGTAACGGTTGTGCCGGTTGATATGGTCAAAGTGGTTGGATCGAAAGCGAAGTTGGCAATGGAAACCTTAACTTCGCTTGACTGGATGGGTGGCAAAGGTCCGGCAGGGGTGGGGCCGGCTTTATTAAAGATAACTTGGTTTTCATATGGTCTCTCCTTGGGCGTTGGTGAAGCACAAAGTTGTCCTCATACCAATTATTATAAATTAGATAGATTAAATCTAAATTAAACTACCGGGAGAGTATAGCCCCCATCTACAACGATGATCTGTCCGCGGATCATGCTGGCGGCGGGAGTGCACAGGAAGGCTACCACTTCGGCCACATCCTCTGGCGTGACCAGCCGTCCGGCAGGTGTGGCGGCGACGGCTTTCTGGATGATGCTTCCATCCGCCAATGTATTGAAGTGTTTCAGGGCATCCGTCTCGACGATACCAGGCGACACGGCGTTGACGATAATGTTCTTCAGAGCAAGTTCCACAGCCAGGTAGCGGGTGAGACTTTCGATGGCGGCTTTGCTGGCTCCAACGACCACGTAATTAGGCAGGACCCGGCTCGATCCCGGGCTGGAGATGCTGACGATTCTCCCGCCGCCGCGCTTTTCCATCAACGGGACGGCACGTTGGGCCGCAAACAACAGCGACCGGGCGTTGATGTTCATCGTCCAATCCCAGCCTTTGGGTTTTTGCTCCAGCACCGGACGGTTATACCCCGAGGCGGCATTATGGATGAAGATGTCGAGTCCGCCGAAGGTCTGCTCGGTTTCGTCGAAGAGGCGGTTCAGGTCGCCCAGTTCGCCCACGTCCGCTTTGACGAGCAGGGCGCGGCGGCCAAGCGCCTCAATTTCATGGGCGGTTTCTTCAGCCGGAGCGCGGTTGCGGAAGAAGTTGACCACCACATCCGCGCCATTGCGGGCAAAGTGCAGGGCGATGGCGCGCCCGATACCCCGCCCCGAACCGGTGATCAGGGCGACCTTATTCTCGAAGAGGAAAGAATCAGACATAAATTCTCCTTTGGCACTGCAGCCAGATCGAGTATAACACGGCGACGAATTCATTCGACGGTTGGGGATGAAACCATCCTGTGGTGATCCTGTCAGGATTGGTTGGATCGTTATCCTGATATCGGAACAACTATCCATTATCCCCTTGTATAGTAAAATATGACTTTGGCACTCGCAATGAGGAAAATTTTTGATAGTAAAACCGTAATCCTGATCCTTGGAGGCTTATCGATTCTGGTCATCATCTATTTGATTGCCAGTCTGGGTAGTCTTGAATTAAAACCAGCCAAACCCTTCGCTTATCTTAAGGAGACTGAGGCTGTCTCAACGACAGGGCTGCCAGCTTGGAATTATTTATGGTTAGTGATTGTTTTTCTTGGTGTATTCCTGATAATTCTGTACTTTCTCCTGCCTCCGGATCAGAGAAAGAGATTTTTGTGGGCATTGGCGCGTCTTGCTCTGGTTGGTGTCATCATTTTCCTGATTCTCTCGAGGTTTGGTGTGGGGAAACAAATGGAACCGCCACAAACAACTCCCGGCGACCTGGTCACCACCCTCGAGTCATGCCCGACCGCTACGCCCGAACCTGAAATCACCCCGGCAGTCTTCACCCCGCCACAAGTCTCTTCATGGACTGCCTATCTTGTGGCTCTGGGATTTTTGCTGGTCATTGCGGGTGTTTGGGGGTGGCTGGTATGGCGTAAAAGAAAAATCAGCGCACCCTATGATCTGCTGGCCGAAATTGCCCAGTCTGCATTGGATGATATTGAAGCTGGGAAGGATTGGGGTGATGCCATTTTGAATTCTTATTACCGCATGAACAAAGCGGTGGCTGATTGGCGTGGTATTCATCGTCAGGCGGGTATGACCCCGGCCGAATTCGCCGATGATCTTGTCTCGGTACATTTGCCGCACACAGCAATATTCCGCCTGACGGCGCTCTTTGAGCGCGTGCGCTATGGAAACAAGAAATCCTCGCGCAAAGACGTCCGGGAAGCCGTTGATTGTCTCACTGCCATCCTCGATTATTGCCGGGGTGCAAAATGAAAACCAGGAATTATTTCTTCCTCACCTCTGCAGTGATTGCGGCTGCCCTGTTGGCATTCCTGCTGCGTGGGGTGGTGAAGGAATGGATTATTCTCCCATTGGCGAAATTCTTCTGGTTGGTAAAAGGATATTATAGAGCTTTCCCGCAGGCAGCTTACTGGATGGTCGCCTTGGGAGTCGCCGTACCGGTTGCCATCCTCGGTTTTCGCTTTTCGGATTTGGAGGAGCGGCGTCAACGCAAGCAGTGGGAGCCTTCGCCGGGGTCGGTTAGGGAGATGTCTTTCTGGATACAGCGCAGGAAGGGCAGCATTTTCTCGAAGTGGTACATCGCCCATCTCCTGGCGGAATTGGCCCTCGATATCCTCTACCAGCGCGGGACACACCAGAAAAGCGTCCGGCTGTTGGCAGGTCCGGATTGGGATCCGCCGGCAGAAGTTAAAGATTTTCTGGATACCGCCCTCACCACCAATTACACCAATTATCCAAAGCCAAAGCGGTTCAGATCTCTGCCGCCCACGCCGTTCGATCAAGATCTGGAACCCGTTATCAAATACCTTGAGTCTCTTCTGGAGGGTGAACATGATTACTATACCTGAAACATCCAATATGTGCCAGGCCGTGATTTCGGAAGTGGAAAAAGCCATAGTTGGCAAGCGAACCGTGCTTGAGATAATCATGGCTTCTGTGTTGGCTGGCGGGCACGTCCTGCTGGAAGATTACCCCGGCTTGGGCAAGACACTCATCGCCAAATCCTTCGCCACCGTGCTGGGGCTGGATTTCAAGCGCCTGCAATTCACACCGGACCTATTACCGGGTGACATTACCGGCGGCTATGTCTACAACCGGGCTGAGAACCGTTTTGACCTGCGCCGTGGACCGATCTTCGCCAATATCATCCTGGCTGACGAGATTAACCGTGCCTCACCCAAGACCCAGTCTGCTCTGCTGGAGGCCATGCAGGAGGGACAGGTGACCCTCGAGGGCGAAACACTACGGCTGCCAGACCCATTCTTGGTGCTTGCTACCCAGAACCCGATTGAATACGAGGGTACTTTCCCCCTTCCTGAAGCCCAACTGGACCGCTTTATGCTCAAACTGACGGTAGGCTACCCCGACTTGGTCGAAGAGACCGAGATTCTGCACCGCCGTCACATACGCCGGCAGGAGGATGTGACCTTGGTAAAGGTTACCAATCCTAAAAAAATTGTTGATATGCGCAAGGTGGTTGAAACCGTCCATGTGGACGAAGACCTGGAAACCTATATTGCCACCATCATCCAGGAGACACGTCACGACCGGCATGTGGCGGTCGGGTCCAGTCCGCGCGGCTCACTGGCTTTTCTCAGGATGGCTCGCGCCCACGCGGCTCTTGAGGGCCGTGATTACATCCTGCCGGATGATATCAAGCGTTTCAGTATCCCGGTGCTCAGTCACCGTCTGATTCTCCAACCCGAATATTGGCTGACGCGCCAGGTCGCAGACCGGGTGATTGCTGATATTATTGCCAAGGTTCCCGTGCCGGTATTGAAAGGTGCCTGATAATCCCATTTTCCATAACCGATGAGCCGTACTTTTTTTCTCGCCCTCCTGATTTTCCTCCTGCTCTTTGTCGGGCTGGCAACCATCCGCCCTTCTATCGTGGCGCTGGCATTACCGCTCGTCCTGTACCTGCTGGTGGGGTTATGGCGCACCCCGCAACAGGTGCAATTACGGGCTGAGCGCTCACTCAGCGCTGAGCGTGTCAAGACCGGCGATGAGGTGACTGTCACACTCAAGGTGAGCAATCAAGGCCCTGCACTGGAAGAAGTCTTGCTGGAAGATCAGATCCCGGGTGGGCTGGAAGTGACCGAAGGGTCAGCGCGGCGTCTGGGGTGGCTGCCCGCTGGCGGGTCCGTAACGTGGACGTATACCTTGCGGGGGCGGCGAGGCTATTACGGGCTGAGAAAAGTCCAAGCCACCGTTGGCGAACACTTGGGACTTACCAGGCTTGAAC
This sequence comes from Chloroflexota bacterium, assembly GCA_026389975.1. Taxonomy (GTDB): domain Bacteria; phylum Chloroflexota; class Anaerolineae; order Anaerolineales; family Villigracilaceae; genus UBA877. Next base: position 465 of record JAPLGV010000097.1, on the reverse strand, counting down.
AGGACTTGCCCACCGATGGTCAGTTGTTCATTCTGCCGCCAGTCCTGCGCCTTCGACGGGTGGCCATCCAGCCGCGTCGCACGCGCATCTATTCAGGGACCATCCCGGCGAGACAGGGCGGTTCGGGCGTCGAATTCTTTAATGTGCGTGAGTACCAGCAGGGAGATTCGCCGCGCTGGATCAACTGGCTTGCGACCGCCCGTCACCCCCGGAATGTTTTTTCCAATGAGTTTGAACAGGAACGTGCCGCTGATGTTGGTCTCATTCTTGATGGCCGCCATAGGACAAACGATATTGGGGATCGCTCCATCTTCGAGAATTCCGTTCTGGCCACTGCCGCCCTGGCGGATACTGTCCTGAATGCCGGGAACCGGGTGGGACTGCTGTTCTATGGCCGGCATATTACCTGGACCATACCGGGCTATGGTAAATTGCAGGGTGAGCGAATCTTGCATGATCTTTCCC
>JAPLGV010000013.1 GCA_026389975.1 Chloroflexota bacterium | reverse complement strand
GGCTGGTGAAATTCGCCTTGCAGGCCGAACCGCCCAACGTCCATGCCGAATCGGGTGTCACGCCCAACGATATCGCCCAGCGGGCAGCGCGCTTGGGGCTGGCAGGATTCGAATGGGCTGCGGGTGTTCCCGGGTCCTTGGGTGGAGCGGTGTACGGCAACGCCGGGGCATTCGACGGCGACATCGCCGGGAACCTGATCTCGCTTGAGTTGATCCACCATCAGCACGGACGCCAGGTCTGGCCGATGGAGAAGATGGAATACGGCTACCGCACCAGCGTGCTCAAACGCGAACACCCGCCTGCGCTCATCCTTTCGGCGCAATTGGCCTTGAGTCACGGTGACCCACAAGCCATCCGGGCCAAAATGGAACAATTTTCTGAACGGCGGCGCGATACCCAACCGCCCGGAGCCAGCATGGGTTCGATGTTCACGAATCCGACCGGCGAGAAGGCAGGCCGCTTGATCGAAGCCGCCGGCCTGAAAGGCAGGCGTATCGGCAACGCCGAAATCAGCACACAGCACGCGAACTTTTTCATCAATCACGGACAAACCTGCGCCGAAGATATTAAAGCGCTGATCGAACTGGTTCGAATTACTGTCGCCGAGAAATTTGGCGTAAAACTTGAACTTGAAGTGGAATTAATCGGTGAGTGGTAAGCATGGATAAAAAACTCCATATCGCAGTACTCTTTGGCGGCCGTTCCGGTGAACACGAGGTTTCCCTCATGTCTGCCAGGTCAGTGCTTTCTGTACTCGACCCTGAGAAGTATGAGATAACTCAAATCGGTATTACAAAAGACGGCGTCTGGATGGCAGGTGAAAACGTATTGGAAGCATTGAGCAAAGGACAGACGGAGGATGAAAACCTGAAACAAGTTGTTATCATCCCCGACCAGTATCACAATCGTATTTGGAAGATCCAGATTGATGATTTCGGCTGGATGCTGGAGCCACTTGCGGATGTGGACGTGGTCTTCCCCGTTCTTCACGGCACCTTCGGCGAAGACGGCACCCTGCAAGGGCTGCTCGAACTGGCCGACCTGGCTTACGTGGGCGCGGGCGTAACCGGCTCATCGGTCGCCATGGACAAAGGCGTCTTCAAGGATGTGATGCGCGCCAATGACATTCCAACGGTCGAGTCCGTTGTCGTCCTGCGCAGCGAAGTTGACAAGAACACCGAGGCTGTCATCCTCCAGGCCGAAGCGGTGGGTCCCTATCCGCTGTTCGTCAAACCCGCCAACCTGGGTTCCTCGGTCGGCATCACCAAGTGCAACAACCGCGCCGACCTGGGCGAGGGACTGATGGAAGACACTGCCTATGACCGGCGTGTTCTGGTGGAGCGCGGCGTGAATGCCCGTGAGATCGAAGTTTCCGTGTTGGGCTCATCCCGGCTCCCCTCCCCGGCGAGACCGCCGAGAAAATCCGCCAGATGGCCGTAACCGCCTACAAAGCCATTGATTGCGCTGGGATGGCCCGCGTCGATTTCTTTGTCGAAAAAGCCACCGGCGAGATTTACCTGAACGAAGTCAACACCATCCCCGGCTTCACCAACATCAGCATGTACCCCAAGCTCTGGGAAGCCAGCGGATTACCCTACCCCAAACTCGTTGACCGCCTGGTCGAACTGGCCCTCGAGCGCAAAGCCGACCGCGACCGCACTGAACGCCGCTTCCGGAGAACATCATGACCGCTCTGCAGAAAACTTCCCGCACCAGTTTCGTCCGCCAGCGCCGCACACCCAAAACGCGCTCGGCGCATACCCTGCAACGGACGACACAAACCGCCCGAAAGACCTACCACGCCGCCTCGGTGTACCTGCCCGTCGAACCACGGCCAGTGGCGCGCCGTACCCCCAGCCGGGCGACAAAAAACTCGCACCGCAATGGCTACGATATCGCCTTCACTCTCGGTCGCGCCAAAGTGCGTGCTCCGGCTTTGAACATCCCGCAGTTGGGTCCACGCTGGGTTTCCGCTGGATTAACCTTGCTCCTGGGTTTCATACTCTTCACCATGTGGACCGCGTCACCCTTCACGGTCACGGCAGCGGAAGTGCGCGGCAACCAGCGCCTGGGCGCGGCGGAAATCAATGCCATGCTCGGCATGATTGGCCAGCCGATTTTCAAAGTCGTCCCGGCCGAGATCAAGGCCAACTTGTACACCGCTGACTCTGACCTGGAATCCGTCAAAATCCGCGTGGACTTTCCCAACCGCATCACTGTGGACGTGGTGGAGCGGACGCCCGTCCTGGCCTGGTATCAGAACGGAGTTGTAACGTGGATTGATGCCAGCGGTGTGGCCTTTATGCCGCGCGGCGAGTTTCCGGGGTTGGTCCAAGTGGCGGCGAACGGCGCCCCGACCCAGGTCCCGCTGGACCCGGCGCTCCCCCTCTACGAGCAGAAGTTCATCGCCCCCGAAATAGTCCAGGCGCTGACCGTGCTGGCTCACGATGTTCCGGCCGGGATGCCGGTGATCTTCGACCCGCAGTACGGCATGGGCTGGCAGGACCCGCTCGGCTGGACCGTCTATTTCGGCCAGGACAGCAGGGATATTCCGATGAAAAAGGTGGTCTACCAGGCCATCGTGGACACTCTCACCCTACAGGGCGTTCAGCCCTCGCTCATCAGCGTGGCATATCTGAACGCACCGTTCTATAAGTAGCGCAAGGGCCCTATGGACGAAATTGTCGTTGGAATTGACGTCGGCACAACCAAAGTCTGCACCCTGGTAGGACGGATCGAGGAAGAAGCCATCCGCGTCCTGGGCGTGGGCATCGAGCCTTCGGCAGGCATCAAGAGGGGCGTCATCGTGGACCTGGCAGCGACCTCGCAGGCGATCACCAAATCAGTGGGCATCGCCGAGCAGACCTCGGGCGTGGAAATCACCGGGGCGGTGGTCAGCCTGGCCGGGGCGCACGTCTCGTCCATTAACAGCCGCGGCGTGGCTGGGATTTCCGACGAAGTGATTGACGAGACAGACGTGGCGCGCGCCCTGGAAGCTGCCCTGGCAGTGGCCATCCCTCACAACCGCGAGATCATCCACATCATCCAGCGCGGTTTCACCGTGGATGGGCACGACGGTATTTCGATGCCGCTCGGCATGCGCGGCTACCGGCTGGAAGTGGAAGCCCACATCATCACCGCCGCCCAGGCAACAGTTGAGAACCTGCGCCAGTGCGTCAGCGCGGCGGGCGTGGAAGTACTCCAATTTGTGCTGAACCCGCTGGCTTCGGGTGACGTGGTGCTGACCGACACCGAGCGCCAGATGGGTGTGGCCGTCCTCGACATCGGCGGCGGGACAACCGACATGGCCCTGTATGTGGACGGTCACGTCTGGCACACGATGGTGCTGGCCGTGGGCGGCAACCACATCACCAACGACATCGCCACCGGTCTGCGCCTGCCGCTCACACTGGCCGAAGAGATCAAGAAAAAATACGGCTACGCTATGAAGTCCGGTGTAGGGGCCGAGGATACTTTCAGCGTGAACACCTTCGGCGAAGACCAGCCGGTGAAACTCAGCCGCCAGGATATGGCCCACATCATCGAGGCCAGAGTTGAGGAAATTTTCGCTTTAACCTTGCAAGAAATCAAGCGTTCTGGTTATGATGGGCTTTTGCCGGCAGGCATTGTTTTGACCGGTGGCACGAGTGCCCTGCCCGGTATTCGTCAACTGGCTTCACAGATTTTCGGACTACCCATCCGTACCGCCCAGCCGGAAAACCTGGTCGGTCTGGTTGACCAGTTGAAGAGTCCCGCATATTCCACCAGCGTCGGACTGCTGCACTGGGCCGCGGCTCTGACAGAAGAAGACCTTTCTTCCGCCCGTGGACGCAAACAACGCGACGGGAAGAGAGAAATCCACGTGAACCTGGATTCGGTCAAGGACTGGTTCAAGCGGATTCTCCCGTCGGACGACTAAAGTCGTCACTGCACCAAAGTATCGTCAACCTTTTTCATCTTTCAGGAGGCAGTAAAATGGACGTAAAAATGAATCAAACCGAAACATTCGCCCGCATCAAGGTAGTCGGCGTGGGCGGCGGCGGCAGCAACGCCGTCAACCGTATGATCGAGGAAGGCATCCAGGGCGTGGAGTTCGTGGCCATCAACACCGATGCCCAGGCGCTGATGCTGGCCAAGGCTCCCACCCGCGTCCGCATCGGCAACAAGCTGACGCGCGGTCTCGGGGCGGGCGGCGACCCGGAAATTGGGCGCAAGTCCGCCGAGGAATCCGCCGAGGACCTGTACACCGCGATGAAAGGCGCAGACATGGTCTTCATCACGGCCGGCCTGGGCGGCGGCACGGGCACCGGTGCAGCCCCGATCGTGGCCCAGATCTGCAGAGAAGTCGGTGCGCTGACCATTGGCGTGGTCACCCGTCCGTTCACCTTTGAGGGCAACCGCCGGATGCAGGCCTGCGAGACCGGTATGGCGAAACTCAAGGAACATTCCGACACGCTCATTGTCATCCCCAATGACCGTCTGCTCCAGATCATGGACAAGCGCGCCAGCCTGAATGACTCCTTCAAGATGGCCGACGATGTACTGCGCCAGGGCATCCAGGGCATCTCCGAACTGATCACCGTGCCTGGCTTGATCAACCTGGACTTCGCCGACGTGCGCGCCATCATGTCCGAGGGCGGTGCGGCGCTGATGGCAGTCGGCAAGGCCTCCGGCGAGGACCGCGCCCGTCTGGCCGCCGAGCAGGCCATCTCCAGCCAACTGCTCGACATCACGATTGATGGCGCCAAGGGTGTGCTCTTCAACGTCACGGGCGGTCCCAGTTTGACCCTGTTCGAGGTCAACCAGGCCGCGGCCTTGATCCGTGAGACCACCCACCCAGACGTGAACTTGATCTTCGGTGCAGTGATTGACCCGGATATGACCGACGAAATCCGCGTGACGGTCATCGCCACCGGCTTCGAACGAACCGGCATGCCGCGCCGCATCGCCCACCCGGCGGCCCGCAGTATGGACGGTAAACCTGTCAACCGCCCGTTCGAATCCGTCAGCGTGGAGGCACAGACCGGTCAATCCAGCCTCGAATTCCGCCCGCAGACCTTCAACACCGAAGACCTGGACATCCCGACCTTCCTGCGCAACCGCAAGTAGCTCTCCCAGCTCCTCTCCTGAAGTGTAATCAGGGGCGACCCTCAGGCCGCCCCTATTATGGTTAATCCTTCGAAATCAAGTAGCACAAAAGAGTAAGGGCAACGAGGTGGTCGCCCTTACTCTGCATGGATCCGGATCGCATCTGGATCGAGAGCCAGCTCGAGGCGGGCCCCATACTCTATCCCCGGAATTTTTTCGGTGATGACCTCGATCAGCGAGGATTTCTGGAAGTGGCGGATCTTGGTCTCCGGGTGAGGATAATAGATAGTGCCTTCGTACTCCTTGCCCTGAAACCTTACCGTGCAAGGGGAAAACGAAAAATCCTCGGGCGGGTGCAGGTCGGTCCAGGCAATTTGACGGAAGATATAGGACGGTCTGACAATCTCGAATCGCAGCGGGGCGATAGAAACATTCAGCGTGCCAAGGAAGAAACGCTCCAGGTCCAGGCCGCCTGCTTTGAAGAACGGCTTCTGACGTTCCAGGCTGCTGTAGGGATAATCCTTCGACGGCCCCGAAGCCACCCGGTGGCCCTCGACGACGGTCCCGGAGACGTGGATGAGATCTTTTTGAATAGCTGTTCTCTCAGTTCTGGCGACGCTGCTCCGCGTCGTCATCTCCGCTTGGGCGCTTCTGCGCCCCAAAGGCGCAGAGCGCGGGCCGGGCATTCCACCGCAGAGCAACGGAACGAGGGAATAAGCGCAAGACCGCTACCCGTTCAATTCATCAATCAGGGCAAGCATTTCGGAATTCTGCGGGATGTCGGACATGTCATGCCCGTAATGGACGAAACGAGCCGTGCCGGTTCGATCCACCAGCACCTGGGCGGGCATGCGCCCAAATTTGAACAGCTTGATTTCCTGTCCGTAGGTTTTCAACACGCTGTGAGTGGGGTCCGGCAGGCCGGTGAAGGGCAGGGAATTCTCGCCAAAATAGCGGGAAAAAGCCGCCGCATCTTCGGGTCCAACAACGAGGATGACGGCGTTCCTTTTTTCAAACTCTGCAAAGTCCTGGCGCAACTGCGCCATGTGCGCTCGGCAGAATGGTCAGATGAAACCGCGGTTGAAGACCAGCAGCACATTCCGGCCACAGAAGTCCAACAGCCGCACGCGCTTGCCGGTATAATCGGCCAGTTCGAAATCCGGTGCGGGGGTGTTCATGGATACTCTTGGCATATGGCCTCATTTTTTCACCACAGAGTTCACAAAGAGCACAGAGAAAAATAGGGTGGTGATCCAACGCAAGTGATTCTGGCTGTAGTAGCGACTTTAGTCGCTTTTTCGCCGCAGAAGACGACTAAAGTCATCACTACGGATTCTTATTATTTTTTTACTACCACTACCAAAAATAGAACTCCCGCATAAGTACCAATGCCGAATGAAAATATCTGTGGGGCGGGCTTCCGCTCTACCTTGATTCTTACTCCTGATATTCCAACTCATACTCCCCGATATAAACCGTATCTCCCTCCTGCGCACCGGCTTCCCGGAGCGCCTTGTCCACACCGAGACGTTCCATCAGTTTCTGGAAGCGGCGCACCGACCCGGACTGGTCCCAGGGGGTCATTTCGGCGGCGCGTTCGATGGATACCGATTTGACGCGATAGCCGTCCGGTTCGCGCAGGATGGTGAAGGCACGCGGGTCTTCGACGGGACGGTAGACCGGCATAGGCGGTTCGACTTCCTCCAGCGCGGGCGTCTCTGCCAGCGTAGCGGCGGCTTTGAGCAGCAACTCGCGCACCTCGGTGCGGGCCAGGGCGGAGATCGCCATGCAGGCGTAGCCGCGCTTCTTGAGTTCTTTCTTGATCTTCGGCCAGCTTTCCTGGACCTCGGGCTGGTCTATCTTGTTCAGGGCTACAATCTGCGGCTTCTTCGCCAGGTGCGGGTCAAAGAGCGCCAGTTCGGCGTTGGTCTGGGCGAAATCCTCCAGCGGGTCGTCGGCCAGGCCGTCCAGGAGGTGGATCAGCACCCGCGTGCGCTGGATGTGGCGCAGGAAGTCATGTCCCAGCCCCACGCCCTGCGCGGCGCCTTCCACCAGGCCAGGGATGTCGGCCAGCACGACGGTCGTCTTGGCGTCCACTTCTGCCACGCCCAGGTTCGGTTCGAGGGTCGTGAACGGGTACGGGGCAATCTTGGGTTTGGCGTTGGTCAAGACCGACAGAAGGGTGGACTTGCCCGCGTTGGGCACGCCGACGATGCCGATGTCGGCGATGAGTTTGAGTTCGAGACGCAGACGCTTCTCTTCGCCCGGTTCACCGCGTTCGGCGGTGCGCGGGATCTGATTGATGGAACTCTTGAAATGGGGATTGCCGCGCCCGCCGCGCCCGCCCTTGCAGACCAGCAGCGCCGCGCCCGCCCTTGCAGACCAGCAGGCGCTGGTCGGATGCGGTCAGGTCGCCGATCAGGTCTCCGGTGGCCGCCTCGTAGACCACCGTGCCGGGCGGGACGAGCACGACCAGGTCGTCGGCGGATTTACCGAACTTGTTATTGGTCCCGCCGCCTTTGCCTTCCTCCGCCGCGTAACGTGCCGTATGGCGGAAGGCTGCCAGCGTGTTGAGCGTGGGGCGCACTTCGAGAATAACGCTCCCGCCGCGCACGCCGTCGCCGCCGTCGGGCCCGCCACGCGGGACATATTTCTCGCGGTGGAAATGAACCATCCCATCGCCGCCTTTGCCGGATTGTACTAGGATTTCTGCTTGATCTATGAACATAAAAGTCTCACAATTCTTATCGGTCGGATATGCCTGACAAGTCTTACCGGAAGTTGAAAGGATGGGGATTATACCGTACTGTGAGCGGAACCCCATCACGCACGCACGCAGCCTGTCAGGGTGGAGGAAAGCAAGAACTTTCCACAATTCTTATCTTTTCCTCCACCAGCCGATACAATTCATAGACGAGCCTATCAATCGCCTCATCCACCACCCGGGACGTATTTCTCGCGCCGAAAATGTGCCATACCATCCCTGCCCTTGCCGGATTTGACTTCGATTTCTGCCTGGTTATGAATATAAATCTCTTGGAACTTCACCTGGCAAGAGGCTAATCTAGCTGTTCATTTTGAAATACGGTACATCGCCAATAAAACTATATCAACCTGATTAAAGGCTTTGGAGTTTTTCAATTGAGCGTCTCGATATAATTAAGCGCCTAAACCCACTGAATTTTTACTTGGTCTTCAACTGCTTTAAATTCGTTATCGCCTGTAACCAAATCCGCCTTTTTTACTATCGCGAGCGCCGCGGCATAACAATCCGCGTACGACATTTTATTTTGTGATTTTAGGCGGGTGGCTTCCTGCGTCAGTTCCCAATCTACATCTACAAACCGGATGCGCAAGTCGCGGAGTTCTTTGATGCTGTTATTCGCCTCTTCTTCTGAAATTTCCCGGGCAATGATGTACCAGACTTCACCAGCGTTGACCACTGTCATGTAGATCGGGATCCCTTCTTCATGCGCGCCGGTAATCAAGTCCGCAACCTGCTGCCCGGACGGTTCATCTTCAAGATAAGCGATGACCGACCAGGAGTCAAGAACCATCAAGGCTTTCATCAATCCCTTGCCTTTGTATTTGCCGCGCAGGGAATGGACATACTCGCGCGTGATGGGGGTCAGGATGATTTTTTTGGTTATATCATCCACATCAATTTGCAGGTAAGTTCCTTGCTTGACGCCCAATTTGCGCCGGATCTGTGACGGGATGACCACCTGTCCTTTGGATGTAACGATTGTCTCCATGGGTTTCTCCTTCCGAAATCTTTCAAGAGTATACCATAGACATAAAAGTAAGTCAATATATAAATGTCTTACAAGAATATTTTATCGGAAATAGAAAAGAGCCGGGGATAACCTGCCCGGTTCTTTTCTATTTGTGTTTTCTCTATTGCTCTATTTCTTCTTCCCAAACTTCGCCTTGAGGATATCCTCCAGGGTGGGCTGGCCGATCTCCTGCAGCTCGTAGCGCACGCGCTGCGAGGGCTTGTTGATCTTGATGATGCGGGTCAGGTCAATCGGGGTGCCGATGATAACCAGGTCCACGTCAGATGCGTTGATGGTGGCTTCCAAGTCTCTCGTCTGCGCTTCCCCGTAGCCCATGGCTGGCAGGATGGGGCCGGTCTTCGGGTACTTCTTGTAGGTCTCCGCAATGGACCTGACCGCGAACGGGCGCGGGTCCACAATTTCTTTGGCGCCGAAGCGTTTGGCGGCCACGTAGCCGGCGCCATAGGCCATCTCACCGTGGGTCAGGGTCGGGCCGTCTTCGATGACCAGCACGCGTTTCCCCAAAATGGCGCCGGGGTTGTCCACAAAGAGCGGGGAGGCAGCCTCGATGACGATCGCCTTGGGGTTCAGCAGGCGCAGGTTCTCGCGGACTTTGATGACCGCCTGCGGGTCGGCGGTGTCCACCTTGTTGATGACGATCACATCCGCGTCGCGGCTGTTGACTTCGCCGGGGTGGTAGGTGCTCTCGTGCCCGGGGCGGTGCGGGTCGGCCACCACGATTTTCAGGTCCGAGACGTAGAACGAGAAATCGTTGTTGCCGCCGTCCCACAGGACGACGTCAACTTCCTTTTCAGCAGCGCGCAGGATCTTCTCGTAGTCCACTCCGGCATAGACGATGACGCCGTTGTCAATGTGGGGTTCGTATTCCTCGCGCTCTTCAATCGTGCACTCGTGCTTGTCGAGGTCGACGTAGGTGGCGAAGCGCTGGACTTCCTGCTTGACCAGGTCGCCATAGGGCATCGGGTGGCGGATGGCCGCCACTTTGAAGCCCATGTCGCGCAGGATGAGCGAGACGCGCCGGGTGGTCTGGCTCTTGCCCGCCCCGGTGCGCACGGCACAAACCGAGACGACCGGTTTGGTAGATTTGATCTGGGTGGACCACTCGCCCATCAGGCGGAAGTCGGGCCCGGCGGCCAGCACCATCGAAGCCTTGTGCATGACCACTTCGTGCGGCACATCCGAGTAAGCGAAGATGACCTGGTCCACCTTCAAATCCTTGATGAGTTTCAGCAGGTCGGTCTCGGCATAGATCGGGATGCCTTTCGGATAAAGTTTCCCGGCCAGTTCCTGCGGGTAAGTGCGACCTTCGATGTCGGGGATCTGGGTCGCAGTGAAAGCCACCACTTCATAGTCTTTGTTGTCACGGAAATAGACATTGAAGTTGTGGAAGTCGCGCCCGGCGGCGCCCATGATGAGAGTACGGGTTGGCATAGGTTCTCCTTGAACAGGGATTAGGTAACGGAAAGGGATTAGGTAACAAGGTAATTAGGGATCAGGGATTAGGACCATTCGGATGCCTGATCCCTAAATCCCTGATTACATAACCTCTGGGGCAGTGATGCCCAAAAGCGCCAATGAATTGGCTAACGTCTGCATGGTCGCGGCGACCAGGCGCAGGCGTGCTGCACGGACCTGCGGCTCGGCCTGTACGACCGGGCAGGCATCGTAGAACCCGGCAAAGGCTTTGGCGATATCGTAAGCGATGCTGGCAATGGCGAGCGGTTTATATTCCGCCGCAGCGCGCTGGACCTCGCCGGGGAAGCGGGAGATCATATCTATCAATTGGATTTCGGCAGGGTTCAGTTCATAGTCGAAAGTCGAACATCCAACGTCAGGTCCAACGTCAGGCAAGCCGCCAGCTTTCCGCAGGATCGAATTGCAGCGTACGTGGGCGTACTGGATATAGGGTGCGGCCTGTCCGTTGAAATCCAGCGCCGTCTGCCAATCGAAGGTGACCATTTTCGTATTCTCGCGCGCCAGAATGGGATACTTGAGCGCGCCCAGCCCGACGGCTTTCGCCACGCTTTCGAGCTGTGCCTCGGTCAGCGAGGGGTTCTTCTTGTGGGCTTCTGCCCTGGCGCGCGTCGTGGCCTCCCGCAGCAGATCTTCCAACAGCACCACCGTCCCTTCGCGCGAGGAGACGACCACGTTCCCGGGCAGAGTCACCAGTTCGTAAGACACATGGCTGCATTTCTGCGCCTGCGCGTGCCCGGCTATCTCCAGGATCTTGAATACCTGCGTAAAATGCAGACTCTGACGCACGTCCACCACGTAGACGGATTTCGCCAGGTCGGGATAATCGCGGAATTTGTGCAACGCCAGTGCCAGGTCTTCAGTGGAGTAGAGCGCAGTCCCGTCGGAGCGCAGGACGACCGCCGTGCGGAACTGCTCTTTGGTCAGGCCCAGCACTTCGTCAATTTTGACGATCACCGCCCCACCCTGCGCACGTTCGTCGGTGGCAATGCCGCGGCGGACGAGTTCCTCCACCACTTCCTTGCCCGGCTTTTCTTCCTGGCTGTTGAAGTAGTAGACGTCAAAACGCACGTCAAGGGCGGCGTACATCTGGCGGAAGCCTTCCAGCGACCACTCGCGCGTCCGCTCCCACAGCGCCACGATTTCCGGGTCGCGCTGGTCCCAGCGGGCGTAAAGTGCCCGTAGTTCCGCTTCCAGGTCAGGATTCTCTTCAATCCGGTGGGCAGCCTCGGCGTAAACCTCGCCCATCCACTTGGCGATATCCGTGGCAGGCTCCTCGCCGTCGTGGAACTTCAGGTAGCCCCACAGCCACTTGATGACGTGCAGGCCCATATCGCCGGGATAGTTGGCGCGCACCACCTCGTTCCCGGCGAATTCCAGGATGCGGCAGATGGCGTCGCCCAGGATGGTGCCGCGCAGATGCCCGACGTGGAAGGCCTTGTGCGTGTTGGGTTGGGAAAACTCGATCATCACGCGCTGACCGGTGGCGGGTCCGGACCCGAAGCGGTTTTTCTTTTCCAGCACGGTATCCACGACGCGGCGGGTATATTCCTGCGTGTCGAAGTAGAGATTTAGATAACCCTTTACCGCTTCCACACGGCGGATGCCCGGCACATCACTCACCTGGTTCTTAACCTGTTCGGCAATTTCCTGGGCGCGCTGCGCAACGACAACTTTTTTTCCAAGGCGTGCCTCGGCGGCCGCGGTGCCAAAAAAGGACGTGGAGAACCCCCACTCCCCGCTAAAGGGAATCGGCTTCCACTCCAGCGCAGCCAGGGGAATCCCATTCGCTGCGCAGAAGGTTTTTATTTTGGTTTCTATGATCTGTCGCTCAGTTTGAAACATAATCTCTCGCGCCGGAAATTATATCATCTGCCGTAACTGATAACTTAAACGGGAGGCCCGTCGTTCCGGGCGCTCCCGCTCAAAGTTTTTGCAAGCCGCGAACTCTGGACTATTTAGTCGCGGTGGGTTTTTTCCCCTTCGGGGACGATGTCTTGGTGGTGGTTTTCTTTGCTACCGGCTTCTTGGTTTCTGTCTTTTTAGCCGCCGGTTTCTTCCCCTTCGGGGACGATGTAGTTTCAGCCTTCTTCGTTACCGGCTTCTTGGCAGCAGCCTTCTTCTTCCCCTTCGGGGACGATGTTGGTTCGGCCTTGGGTTCTGCCGCGGCTTCAACCTTGGGCTCTTCCACCTTCTTGACGGCCGCTTTCCCCTTCGGGGACAATGTGTGCAGGGAAATCTTCTTCCTGGCAGGTTTGGCCTCAAGGACCGGTTCCACCGGCACAGGCTCAGCTTCCACCTTGACCGGTTCCATTTTGGCGAAGGCCTTCATCAGGCGGCTCTTGCGACGGGCAGCGTTATTCTTGTGGATCACGCCTTGTTCGGCAGCCTTGTCCAGGGCGCTGATGGCTCCCAGGAGAGCCGTCTTGGATTCAGGGACGCCTTCCTCGATGGTCGTGCGGGCATTCCTGACAGCGATGCGGGCTTCGCCGCGGTAGACGCGGTTGCGCAGACGGTGCTTGTCATTCTGCCGATTACGTTTGATTTGAGACTTGATATTAGCCACTTACTTCCTCCAAAAATTAACACAATTTCACGGCGCATTATTTTACAGCACGGCAGGGAATCTGTCCAGACCGAAAGTCCAGCCAATTTGTGGAAAGTTCAGACGCCTCGGCTAGATGCAGAGCGTAGAGAGTAGAGAGCAGGAGGCGGAATTAGTGATCAGGTAATCAGGAATTAGGTGATGGGGATGGAGCTTCCCCCGTGGGGACGATGTCGACGCCTCAGCTAGAGGCAGAGAAAAGAGATTAGAGAGCAGAGAGCGGGAGGCGCAATTGGTGATCAGGT
>JAPLGV010000119.1 GCA_026389975.1 Chloroflexota bacterium | reverse complement strand
GCGGCCCGGACTTCATCATGGGCCCGGATGCCCCGGTTGCCGAGCGCAACATTTTGGGCGTCATCCACAAGGTTGGGTTGGAAATTGGCGGCAAAGTCATCCAGATGCGCAAGTACGGCCACACTGTGGTTGAGATCATCGGAGGACGGAAAGTACACCCTTGCACCTCCATCCCCGGCGGCCTGACCAAGGGTATCACCGAAGAACAGCGCAAGGAAATCGAAACGATGGGCCGCTGGGCCATCGAATTCGCCCAGTTCAGCCTGCAAGTTTTCAACGACATCGTCCTGGGCAACAAGACTTACCTGGACCTTATCGTTGGCGACGTCTACACCCATAAGACCTACTACATGGGCCTGGTGGACGAGAAAAACAAGGTCAACTTCTACGACGGCAAAGTACGCGTGGTCGGACCGGATGGCAAGGAATACGTCAAGTACGAACCGAAGGATTACGCTGCCCACATCGCCGAGCACGTCGAACCCTGGACGTATCTGAAGTTCCCATATCTGAAGAATGTCGGTTGGAAGGGCTTCGTGGACGGACCTGATTCCGGCGTCTACATGGCCACTCCGCTCTCGCGCCTCAACGCAGCCGACGGTATGGCGACTTCCCTCGCCCAGGCCGAATATGNNNNTCCACTGGGCACGTCTCATCGAACTGCTCTACGCGGCCGAACGCTGGGTAGAACTCGCCACCGATCCGGAAATTACTTCACCCGACTTCCATGCCATCCCGACGGCCACCCCTACCGAGGGTGTGGGCATCGTCGAGGCCCCACGCGGCACGCTCACCCATCACTACTGGACCGACGAGTGCGGCGTGGTGACCAAGGTCAACCTGATTGTTGGCACAACCAACAACTACGCCCCCATCACCATGTCCATCAAGAAGGCAGCCGAAAGCCTCATCAAGAAAGGCAACGTCAACGAGGGCCTGCTGAACATGGTCGAAATGGCCTTCCGCGCCTACGACCCTTGCTTCGGCTGTGCCACCCACTCCCTGCCCGGCCAGATGCCGCTGGAAGTCACCATCCGTGACGCGGAAGGCAACCCGGTCAATGTCTTGAAACAGTTTTGTGGATAAGATGTATATTTGGAAGGTTGATGACCACATGTGCGTCAACCTTCCATCTTTTTAACCTTCAGACATGAAAACTCTGGTGATCGGATTAGGCAACCCCATTTTAGGTGACGACGGCGTCGGCTGGCGCGTGGTGGAGGAAATTGCCCGTATAACGGCTAACAAGCCCGATGTCGAGGTGGACTGCGTTGCATTGGGCGGACTGAGCTTGATGGAACGGCTGACCGGCTGTGAGCGCGTCATCATGGTAGATTCCATTTTCACCGGAGAGAAACCTATCGGGACCGTCAGCCAATTCGCGTTAAGTGACATCCCAGACCTGACGGCCGGTCACTCCGCCTCGGCGCACGACACGTCCCTGCACAACGCGCTGAACGTGGGCCGCAGTATGGACATCCCCCTGCCCCGCGACGAGGATGTGCTCATCGTCGCCATCGAGGCCGAGAACGTCTACGATTTCTCCGAAACACTATCTCCGCCGGTCGAAGCGGCTGTACCTCAAGCGGTGGAGGCTGTGCTACAATTGATTCAACTAAAATAAGGAGAGAGATATGATTTCCATTGAACTCTTACGGCGTTATCCCTTCTTTGCCCTGCTCACGGATGACCAGCTCAAGGCGATTGCCATGATTGCCGAAGAAAAGACTTATCCCAAAGAGACCCTCCTGGTGAAGGAAAACACCCCCGCCACCAAACTCATCCTCCTGCTCGAAGGCGATGTGGACCTCGTCTACAGCGGCGGCGGCGAAGGAGCCATTTCCAATGCCCTGGTCGGCTCAATTGCCCCGGGCGAGATGCTGGGGGTCTCGTCGCTCATCGAACCGTATGTCTACATTTCGTCCGCCCGGGCGACCCTCCCCGCCAAGGTTGTGGAAATTGACGGGGAGGCTGTACGCGCCCTGATGCAGGTGGATAAATTGCTTGGCTACGCGTTGATGTGCAACGTGGCAACTGCCGTGCTGGAACGCCTGAAATACACCCAGGTGGAATTGGCCGCCGCCAGAGCTTGATATTCGAGCGAAGGGAGCAATCCCGGCCTTTATCTTTAGACCGCGCCGCGTGGCGCGGTTTTATTGACTCGCAAAGCAACCAGCCCCGAGGCGCAACCGTGACAGGAATAAACCGTATATTAAGTGACTTAACAGGTTCTCTTTTCAGGAGGCTGAAATGAACGAGGCAATCACGCCCCAAAAGGGCAAAGATCATGGCAAAGCCGTGATTATTGCAACGACGATCGTCTTAATGACTTGCATCCTTTCCTGCGCAGCCGTGCTAATCATTTTAATTATGAAAACGGCTTGAATCTGCTGTTGACTCAAAAGCGTCCCGAAGTGAGTTCGGGGCGCTTTTGAGTTTTACAGAGTACTGCGAAAATATCTGAATCACAATCCCGTTAGTTTCGTGCCCTTCGATGCAGAAAAGTACATAGATTTGTGCAAGAAGCAGTATTTTTCAATCAACCTTCGCTGGTCATGATGAAGAGCGGCTTCATTTCAAAATTCTCATACTTGGGGCGGTAGCGCTCAATATCATAGAAATGATCCACATTGACGACCTTCTTCGTGCCGGTGACCACATCCAGGGGCATATTGTCATAGCGGCCATTCTTGAGCACCACCAGTCGCCCATGGAGGCTTTTCAGGAGCAGGTCGAGCGCCAGGTTGCCGAATGCCATCGGGACGACCGAATCAATCGCGTCCGGGTCGCCACCGCGCACCATGTAGCCCAGTTTCTGGTCAATGGTGTTGATCGTCTTGCCATTGTTGTGTTTCGCGGAAAGTTCCACCAAGTCGCCAATACCGCCCAACCTGGCATGACCGTACGCGTCTGTCGAGCGGTCGGCAAAGACCATCTCCCCACCTTCGAACATTGCGCCCTCCGAAACCAGCACCACCGAGTAGTGGCTTGGGTTGTGGTTGCGGTCATAGATCAACAACTCGGTCAATTTCTCGATGTTGAACTTGTATTCTGGGATCACACAGCGGTGTGCTGCACCTGCCATCGTAGGCAACATGGCGGTAAAACCAGCATAGCGCCCGAAGACTTCCAGCACCAAAAAGCGTTCGTGCGATCCGGCGATGGTGCGTAGACTGTTGGTCAGCGCAATCGTGCGTGTGACACAGGTGCTGAAGCCGATACAATAATCGGTACCCGGCACATCGTTATCCATCGTTTTAGGGATGGCAATGACTTTCAAGCCCTCCTGGTACAGGCGCACGGCGTAGCTCAGGGTATCGTCACCCCCAATCGGGATCAGATAATCAACACCCAGCCAATCCAGATTCTTCAAAACCTCGGGAGTCAGGTCATTCTCATCGGCATTGTACTTGTCCTTCAAGTGCACCGGCACATCATCTTTATTCATCTTGCTCGGTTTCGTGCGCGAGGTGTGCAGGAAAGTACCGCCGGTGCGCCCCGCGCGCGAGACAATTTCTTCGGTTAAGAATTGGTAGTTGTTGCTGTTGTCTGTTCCCTTATCACGGATGATTTCTGTCACCCCTGCCCAACCGCGCCGCAGGCCAATCACCTTGTACCCTTCGCGTAAAGCACGAATAGTAACGGCGCGGATAGCCGGATTCAGTCCCGGCACGTCGCCGCCGCCAGTTAGAATACCAATTACTCCCGGTTTTTTCCTGCTCATTTTCATCTCCTTCATAAAAGAAATATAAGTGCAATTGGCGGCAATTATAACCCTCGCGAGTATAATTACCAAGAAAAGAGAGAACTCGAGAGAGCTATGCCCCTAGATAATGCCGGCCCATTTCTCACCGACCCAAATGGTCAGGAACACCGCCTGCCAGCGCAAGCCGCCACCATCGGACGCGCCATGGAATGCGATGTCGTCATCGCCAGTAAGAGCATTTCACGCGAGAACACCCGCATCCGCCGGGAGGGACGCCGCTGGTTTGTGGAAGATCTAGGTTCCACCAACGGGACTTACCTGAACGGGGAACGGATCATCACGGCGATGAACCTGCGTGACGGTGACAGCATCAAGGTGGGGGACGTGACGTTTATCTTCCACGACCCCGATACGACCACGCGCGAAAATCCCGTCCCCGACCTGGAAGTGGATACCACGGCCGGAGTGGTGCGCGTAAACCGCAAAGCGGTCAGCCTCTCACCCAAGGAATATCTACTGCTGGCCTATCTCTACGAACGCCGTTGTCAGGTCTGCTCGAAAAATGACATCGGACACGCCGTCTGGCCGGAATACGAGGCCGGTGGAATATTTGACTACCAGATCGAAAACCTGGTCCGCCGCCTGCGGACGCGCATTGAACTCGACCCAGCCAATCCGCAATTGCTTTTCACCGTGCGTGGGCTGGGATACAAACTGATGGCAGCATAAGTCTTGCAAAGGCATACCCTGAACGAAGTTAATGGTCTGCTCCTCGTATAAATTTCTGAACTGAAGCGGCCAAAAAGTAAGGAAAAAAACGACGATTTACTGCTTCTTGCACAAATCTATGGACTTTTCTGTATCGAAAGACTCGGAAATAACGGGATTTTGGATCGGATATTTTCGCAGTACCCTGTGGGTTCAAATATTTACGTGTTAGTCCCGGTTCCAGTACGGGACGCAGTACCCTGTAAACCATTGCAAGGCTTATTTCAGACATATTCCCGCCGATTTGATAATCTCCTCATCGCAACCCAGTAGCCCGATGTTAGCCAGTTGATAGGTTGATTCCGGCCGCCTCAGGTATCATCTGCATCGGATGAAACCTATGGACGCAAAACACGCAAAGAAAAACGAAATGGCTCCCATATATCTGGAAGGACAAAACCTCGGCAAATACCGCATCCTCGAACCGCTGGGACGCGGCGGGATGGCACAGGTTTATAAAGCCTACCATCCGCAGCTTGATCGTTACGTGGCGATCAAGATCCTGCGCTCCGACCTGGTAGAAGAGGTGGAGTTCCTGGCGCGCTTCCGACGGGAAGCGCGCGCAGTGGCTGCTTTGCGGCATCCCCATATTGTCCAAATCTACGACTTCGACGCGCAGGATGACCTGTACTACATGGTCATGGAACTGCTCGAAGGCGATACGCTCAAGGCTTATTTGAATGCCATGCGGGTACGCGGTGAACGCCTGCCGCTGGGAGAAACGGTACGCATCTTCAGCGATGTGCTGGATGGACTGTCCTATGCCCACGGCGAAGGTATCATCCACCGTGACCTGAAACCGGCCAACATCATGCTGACCAGGCGCGGCCAGGCCGTGCTTACCGATTTCGGCATCGCCCAGATCGTCGGCGGGACGCAGTACACCGTCTCAGGTGCGTTGATGGGCACCCTGAGCTACATGGCCCCCGAACAGGGCCTGGATGGTCACTGCGATGTGCGCAGCGACATTTACTCCCTGGGAATTGCCTATTACGAGGCATTGACCGGCACCGTCCCCTTTGATGCCGATACGCCGCTGGCAATCTTGATGAAGCACATCAACGATCCCCTGCCGATGCCGCGCATGTATGACCCTAGCATTCCGGAACCGTTCGAGCGTGTGGCGCTCAAGGCCCTAGCCAAACGCGCCGATGATCGCTTCCAAAGCGCGGCGGCGATGACTGAAGCGCTGATGGGCGCTGCGCAGGAAGCTGGGATCCAGATACCGGAGACGATCACGCCCCCGCAGACAGGTGGCAGTTCATCGGTCCGTCCAGCAGCGGTGGCTGTGTTCTCCGGCCCGGCGCGTCAGCAAATCCCGGACGCCGGTTTTGCTTCCGGCGATACCGACATCACGGCTGGCAGGAAACTCGGCCAGTCTCAGACAAGCACCGGCGAATTTCTCGGCAAAGCC
>JAPLGV010000045.1 GCA_026389975.1 Chloroflexota bacterium | reverse complement strand
CTGGTTCGCCCTGCAGGGCGACGAGGAAAGAGGCATCACAGAGATACTCGCGCCGGGTGAGCATCGCACCAGGTTTGGACTTCCCCTCCCCTTCGGCAATGCGCATCCGCATTCCCGCGCCGACCGTATGATAATCCCACCAGCGCACGCCGGGCCGGTCAAGGCGCAAGCCCATACGCAGGGCGCCGAGCTTTGGAAGCCACTCATCACCGGCCTCTGGACGGGAAACTCCCAAGGCCGCGCAGAGCATCCCGATCACTCCAGACTTGGTCGGAGCTTCAGCCGTCCGCCTGACGACGAATTTCGATTGCTGATCGCCCCAGGCCTGAAGGGGGCCTTCCAGGCGGAGAAACAGGGTATTGGCGCTCATCAGGCCACCTCCGAATTTACCACAACCTTCCGCACCTCCTTCCACTCATAACCAAGTTCCTTGATCACAGCGCGGCAAGAATAATTTCCTTCTTGTCTTCCTCAAAGCTCAAGGGATAGCTGAGATTGGGCGAAAACCAGAACCGCTTCTTCGGCTTACCGTATCCGGTGTCCAGGTCGTGAACGTATTGGCCAAGTTGTGCGATGCTCTGCGATATGAGGTCTCGTTCACCTTGACTCGCCGGTCTGGCAAAGGCGTTGGCGTAGCTGATGGGGCTGTTTTTCCTGATCTCCACCAATATGCCATCGGGAGGATTGTGCGCCGCGAAGCTGTTTTGCTTGCCGGTGGGGTTGGCAAATGCGGCTCCTCGTATGAACGCCCCGACGGTATGTGCGGCCAGTTTCTCATTGTTGTTAAGATTTTTGACCAGGGTGTCCCAATTGATGGAGAAGTACTTGTAGAAACAGGCCGAGGCGAACATTGCTTCATCCACATAGCCGGCGCCCGCATCTTCGCCGGGTATATCATCGGCGGCGACATAATAATCGACTTCGGGGCGGGCCTCGTGAGTCGATATGGCGTGGGCCACCTGAAGAGCCGCCTCAATGGTCTTATCAAGTCCTTTCCACACGTCATTGTCGCCTTTTTTCGGTTCCAGCATCCTGCCGCAGAGCGCCATATCCGGTGCGATGGTATGCTCAGCGATTATTTTGGCAAATTCCTTGGCCATCTCGTTATCGGACTTGCTCGTTTCCAGAAGCTTGGACATCTTATCCACTGCTTCTTTGCTCACATAAACGAGTCCTGCACTCTTGTCTTCATCTGTAGGGGTGTCATCCTCGCTTTTCTTTTTTTTCTTTTCTTTTGGTGCAATCCCACAAATCTCCAATACCGTCATTGCCTTCTTAAACGAATCCGGGCCATTTCCGGCAATCAATTGCGCCAGCCGCCGGGTGCGGACTCCGCCGAGTAACTGCTTAAACTCGTCGCTCAGGCGGATACTCCGCTTCAGGCACTGGCTGGAGAGGCGCGAGCGCAGCACCCCGCCGAAATAGCAGGTCTTGGGCGCGCCCAGGTCGTCCCGGTTGAGGTTGGCCGGGCTGTGGTTTTGAATGGCGTGAATCTCGATCAACATGGCTGTCCTCCTTCGCAGGTTTTTAAAAATTGGTTTGCCCATTCAAGGCGCTTGGATTCGCGTTCCCAGATGGAAAGGTCATCCGTCAGTTTTATCCAGTCGAGTTTAAGGTCTTTTGAGGCGAGCAAGTTAAGCGCCCATCGCAGGTGAGGTTCGATCTTGCCAAGTGGCCGAGTCAGCATCCTGTCGAACCTTTGCGAGAAACGCTTTTTCTCCGGCCCCTTGTTCGGTTGGCAGCGCGCAAGCTGGCGGGCCAGCATCTCACCGGGCGCCTGGGGAATCGGACGGAAGGCGTAGAGTTTAGCTATCAGCCATGCCACTTCGCGCCGGGGTGTGCGCTCACTTTTCGCTCGAAGCGGCCACCACAGGCCCGCGAACAGGTCGAAGCCGTCCACTGTTTCATCGAGACCCTGCCCCGCGTGCTGGCGCAGCAGCCCCAGTTCACCGGACTTCATACGCGTCAGGTATTCAATATACTGTTCGGTTGCAGTCACTTGTCCCCTCCCTTCTTCCTGCCGGACTTTTTTGACGCCTTGGTATTCGGTCCCATGTTCGGTTTAACGTTGGCAATCTGTTTCCGTCTCTCCACCGCCGCAGTCGTATAACCCGGAGAAAGCGATTTGGCGATGGCGGCCATCATCGGTCTATATTCCCGGGCCGCCTGTTCCCAGGCATCTTCACCTCCTGAAATCAACGCGCCCGCTTGCGCGGAGACCTCGTTTTCGACCTGAGGGCGGATAGCGGCGATTAAGGCAGATCCCTCGACCTTCGATCTCCCTATCTTCTTCCCCAATCCCTTACCTTCTTTCTGCCAAATCTCAATCTTTTCGATATT
>JAPLGV010000324.1 GCA_026389975.1 Chloroflexota bacterium | reverse complement strand
GGTGGGTGACCCGGTTGGTTATCCCTCCTGCGAGGGCGGGGAGGCCACCGGTACACATATCCACATTGCCCGCAAGTACAACGGTGAATGGATTCCCGTGGACAGTACCATTTCCTTCAATCTGGATGGCTGGATTGCCCATATTGGCAATGCCCCTTATCAGGGCACGCTGACGCGCGGCAATCAGACGATCATCGCTTGTGATTGTTCCGATGCGGCCAGCCATGTCAAGGCCGGGAAGTAAGAAAACAAAAAGCACCCGGTTTTGTATTATCCGGGTATCTGGTTTCTACGGTAGTCCCGTTTCCAGTACGGGCATGGGTTCTGTAGAAATGAAATGGGGCGAACTTGCAAGTCCGCCCTGATTTTGTCCTTATGCCTCGTGGACGAGGTCTCTTAACTCGCGTCGCGGACGCACCGACGACGCTTTCCCGGCATACCCGATCGGGAGCATGACAACCGGTCTCAGGTCCGAGGGGATATGGGCGATTTCACTCACCGCCGCTTCGTTAAACGCACCTACCCAGACGGTATCCAGTCCCTGTGCTTTGGCGGCTAGCATGGCAAAGGCGCAGGCAATTGTGGCATCCTGAATGCAATATAACTCAATCCCGCGCTCATTATATCGTTCCGCCGAGCGGGCCGGGTTGGCGCAAAAGATCAGCACCACCGGTGCTTCTGCCAGAAAGTCCTGATCCCAGGACGCTTTGACCAGCGCCTGACGCTGTTCCAGCTTGCGGACAACGTAAATCTCGTAGCCTTGCAGGTTACCCGCCGAGGGAGCTTTGTTAGCCGTCTCGAGGATTTTTTGCAATTTCTCATCCTCAACTGGTGTCTCGACATATTTGCGCATCGAGTGGCGATCTTCGACCGTTTTGAAAAAGTCCATGGTTTCTCCTGCATGTACTTTACCACGGTCTCCCCGTTTGACGCAAGACATTTTTTGCTATAAACTACAAGCATTCTATTTCTTGTGAGGTCTTCATGGATATTTCAATAAAAGGCAAAACCGTTCTGGTGACGGGGGCGACCAATGGCATCGGGCTGGTGACAGCGCGTGAGTTAGCCCGCATGGGTGCGCAGGTGACCATCGTCAGCCGGAACGCGGATAAATGTGCGGTGATGGCCGAAGCGATCAAAACCGAGACCGGCAAACCGGTCGAGTTTATTGCCGCGGATTTGTCCACGCTGGCAGGCATCATGCAGACCGCGGCCGGTTCAAGCAGTGCCATACGCGGCTGCACGTGTTGGTCAACAACGCCGGGGGTTTTTTCAATAAGCGTTTTGTTACTCCCGACGGTTTTGAAATGACCTTCGCCCTCAACCACCTGAATTACTTCCTGCTGACCAACCTCCTACTCGACGTGTTGAAGGCCAGCGCTCCGGCAGGCGTGGTCAATGTCGCCTCGGGAATACATATGGGTGCGAGGCTGGACTTCGACAACCTGCAGGGTGAAAAGCGCTTTGCCGGGTTCCGCGCCTACGGGCAGTCCAAACTCACCAATGTTCTGTTCACTTACGAACTTGCCCGCTGCCAGGATGAAACCAGCGTGACCGTTAACGCCCTGCATCCCGGCACCGTGGACACCGGCTTCTCTCTCAACAACGGTTTCTTCTTCCGGGTGTTTGCCAAACTTTCCGCCCGGCTGTTTGGACGCAAGCCCGAAGAGGGCGCGCAGACCAGCATCTACCTGGCCGCCTCGCCCGAAGTGGAGGGCGTGACCGGCAAATATTTCGCGAACTGCAATCCGGTTGACTCCAGTCCGGAATCCTACGATAAGGCCGCTGCCGAAAAACTCTGGCAGGTCAGTCTGGAATTGACCGGGAAAGCTGTGTAACCCGTAACGCTTCTTCGGGTTTTTTTATAACGTATGACGCCGTAGATTCAAAGGAGACCAAGATGACTCAACCAAAATCCGGCGCACAGATCAGCACGAAAGCCTTTCTCCAGTCCGTCGCAATTATCTTCTTCCTGATGATAGCAGCGGGCATCCTGACGCGCCTCGTCCCGGCCGGGCAATACGCCCGGGTGGAAGTGGACGGGCGGCAGGTGATTGATGCCACGTCGTTCACGTTTACCGAGCGGCCCAATTACCCGGTCTGGCGCTGGTTCACTGCGCCGTTCGAAGTGCTGGGTGCGGAAGGCAATATCACAGTTATTGCCATCATCCTGTTCATCCTGCTGGTGGGCGTGGCCTTCGCTGTGATGGACAAGAGCGGCATCCTGAAATCGGTCATCTCGCGCATCATCAAGGCCTTCGGCGGGCGTAAATATGCCATGATGCTGGTCATCACCTTTTTCTTCATGGCGCTGGGCGCCTTCTTCGGCATCTTCGAGGAAGTCATCCCGCTGGTGCCCATCATCATCGCCCTGGCCTTTTCCCTCGGCTGGGACTCGCTGATCGGCCTGGGCATGTCCATCCTGGCCACCAATGTCGGCTTTTCGATGGCAGTCTTCAATCCGTTCACCATTGGCGTCTCGCAGAAACTGGCCGATCTGCCGATGTTCTCCGGTGCCCTGCCGCGCATCGTGCTATTCATCGTAGGATATGCCATCCTGGCCGTCTTCTTGCGCGCCTACGCCAAAAAGATTGATAAACGCCCCGAAGCCTCGCCCGTTTTCCAAGAAGATCAGAAGGAACGTGCCCGCCTTGGCTCCTTTGAGGTTGAGAAGACCGACGACCCGTTCATGCGGGCCGCGATCATCTTCCTGGCGATTTTCTTCGC
>JAPLGV010000447.1 GCA_026389975.1 Chloroflexota bacterium | reverse complement strand
GCCGTCCAGCACGGCCTCCCTTCCCTTGGCCGCCTCGTCCCCCCACTTTTCTGGTCGCTTGCCCCGCCTGTCCTGACGGTTTTGGTCAGGGTGTTCTTGGTGCAGTGAAATAAGGAGATCTTAGGAAGGCATTCGTTCCTCGAGAACTAAGAAAAAATCACGCGAATTCAGGCTGCTTAATTGCTCGGGCAGTCTCTCCGGCCAACGGTCGCGGTGTTTTTCCGGCCAACCGTCCGGGTGTTCTTCTGGAAAAAATGTATTGTTCCTCATTGTTTTCGCGCAAATCACGCCCCCAGCCGAGCTGCCTCGCCCCCCGTGTCACCTGTCATTGCGAGCGAAGCGACACCGTCCCGGTGCTTTTCCGGGAAGCAATCTACTCCCCCCGCAGGGAGTATTCGTTCCGCGAGAATTAAGAAAAAATCACGTGAATTCAGAGCGCTTAATTGCTCGGGCAGTCTCTCCGGCCAACGGTCGCGGTGTTTTTCCGGCCAATGGTCCCGATGCTCTTTAGGTGTACATCGTGCCCGCGAAGTATCCGAAGGGTGAAGGGCATTCGTTCCTCTTTTTTTCCTAGAAACGAATGCCCGCTGGATGAAGTTGATGTCGTCACTTATACGGCTCCTGAGCATCTAATAAATTATAATAGTTATGAGGCAACCATGGTCAAATTGAACAGTCTTTCCACTTCAAAAGCAGAATCACAGCACGTTAAAGTTCTCATCCTCGGCGCGGGCCCGGCGGGCCTGTCGGCGGCCCTCTACGCCGCGCGCGCCGACCTCCAGCCGCTGGTGCTGGCCGGTCTTCAACCGGGCGGCCAGGTCTCCCTGACAAACACCATCGAGAACTATCCCGGCTTCCCCGAAGGGGTGGGCGGTGTGGAACTGGGCGAACTGTTCCTGAAGCAAGCTGAACGCTTCGGTGCGCGCCTTGAACTCGATTCGGCCAGCAGCGTGGACCTGTCGGCCCGCCCGTTCAAAGTCACTGCGGATAATGGCGAATATTCTGCCGACACGCTGATCATCTCCACCGGAGCCAGCCCAAATCTCCTCAACATCCCTGGCGAGGCCGGCTTGACCGGCAGGGGTGTCTCGTACTGCGCCACCTGCGACGGCTGGTTCTTCAAAGACAAGCAAGTCGTGGTGGTCGGTGGCGGGGACTCGGCGCTGGAAGAAGGCCTGTTCCTGACGCGCTTCGCCACCTCCGTGACCATCCTCCACCGGCGCGACAGCCTGCGCGCCGGAGCAATTTTGCAGAAGCGCGCCCTGGATAACCCCAAGATCAAGTTTATCTGGAACACGGTTGTGACTGAAGCCGTCGGTGCTGATAAGTTGACTGCTGTCAAACTAAAGAACGTCCAAACCGGCGAAGAAAGCCTCTTCCCGACCGCGCACCCTGGATAACCCCAAGATCAAGTTTATCTGGAACACGGTTGTTACCGAAGCTGTCGGCACAGATAAACTGACTGCTGTCAAACTCAAGAACGTCCAGACCGGCGAAGAGAGCGTTTTCCCGACCGACGGCCTGTTCATTTTTATCGGACATACTCCCAACACGCAGATGTTCGCCGGTCAATTGGAAATGGAGAATGGTTACCTCAAAGTGGACGACCGGATGCACACCAGCCTCCCCGGCGTCTACGCGGCGGGCGAGTCAGCCGATTCGCACTTCAAGCAGGTCATCACCTCGGCGGGGATGGGTGCGGCGGCGGCTATCGAGGCCACCCGTTTCCTCGAGCAGGAGGCAGGCTAACGGACGCCCAATATTCTTAAGATATTTATATGATAAGTCTGTGACAAAGAGTACTATCAGGATTATGGTTTATTTTGTAATATAAATCTAACAACCCAAGCCTAAGGAGGATCAATGACTGCGAAAATTTCCATTATCGGGGCCGGCATGACCGGCTCGACCACGGCTCATTGGCTGGCAGAGCGCGAGATTGCCGACCTGGTGCTGGTGGATATTATCGAGGGCATGCCGCAGGGCAAGGCGCTCGACCTGCTGGAATCCCTGCCGATCATCGGCAAGGATGTGTCGGTGGTGGGGAGCAACGATTTCGAGGCTACCAAGGGATCGGATATCGTGGTCATCACCGCCGGTATCCCGCGCAAGCCGGGGATGAGCCGGGAAGACCTGTTGACGACCAACGCCAAAATCGTCGGCGACGCGACTACCAGTGCGCTCAAGTATTCCCCGGACGCAATATTCATCGTGCTGACCAATCCGCTGGACACGATGGCGTACCTGGCGATGAAAATTGGCAAACTGCCGCGCGAGCGCATCCTCGGGCAAGCCGGAGTCCTGGATTCGGCGCGTATGCGCGCCTTTGTGGCGCTGGAGACGGGCGTCAGTGTGGAAAACATTGACTGCTACGTGCTCGGCGGCCACGGCGACGAGATGGTCCCATTGACCGGCCGCTCGAATATCGCCGGTGTGTCGTTACGGGAGTACCTGCCTGCTGATAAACTGGAGGCCATTGTCAACCGGACGCGCAAGGGTGGCGGCGAGATTGTCAGCCTGCTCAAGACCGGTTCAGCCTATTATGCCCCGTCGGTGGCCGTGGCGCAGATGGCCGAGGCAATCCTGAAAGATAAGCACCTGATCCTCCCGGCTTCTGCATACCTGCAGGGCGAATATGGACTAAAGGAAATGTTCTTCGGCGTGCCGGTGCAGTTGGGACGCGGCGGCCTGGAAAAGATCGTTGAATATAAACTCGACGCTGACGAAAAGGCCGCGCTGGAAAAGTCTGCCGCGGCGGTCAAGGAAAGCATCGGCGTAATGCAATCGCTGGTCAAAATCTAGTGTCATTGCGGGGCTGCTCGCAACGACGCCCGGAAAACGGAGGCTAAAATGATTCTGCACGAGAAACTCTCAGCCCAACTTCCCGCCTGGCGGGAACGTGTCAAGACGCTCGTCAAGGAACACGGCGAGACGGTCATTGACCAGGTGACCATCGGCCAGGTATACGGCGGGATGCGCGACATCAAGTCCATGGTGACGGACATCTCTTTCGTGGACCCGGCAACCGGTATCAAATTCCGGGGCATGTCCATCCCCGAAGTGCTGGAGAAACTCCCCAAGCCCGACAGAGCGGCCATTCCCTACGTTGGTGGGCTGTTTTATCTCCTGCTCATCGGCGAAATCCCGACCAAAGCCCAGGCCGAGGAAGTGGAAGCCGAATGGGCGAAACGATCCGACGTCCCGGCGCATGTCTTTGCCATGCTGCGCGCCATGCCGAAGGACACGCACCCGATGGTGCTGTTATCGCAGGCAGTGCTGGCATTACAGAGTGGTTCGAAGTTTGCCAAAGCCTACCACGCCGGCGTTAAAAAAGACATGTACTGGGAATCGACCCTGGAAGATGCTCTCGACCTGACCGCCAAACTGCCAGCCATTGCGGCTTTCATCTACCGGCTGAAATACGGTGACGGGAAAGAGCCGAAATACGATCCAAAACTGGATTATGGCGCCAACTTCGCACGGATGCTCGGCGTCAAGGACGAGATCGGCTATG
>JAPLGV010000210.1 GCA_026389975.1 Chloroflexota bacterium | reverse complement strand
GCGTCCAGCCGCCATTCGCGGAGCACATCGTCCCCCTTGGGGATACCATACCCGCCGGCATCGTCCCGGTGTTCTTCCGGGAAGGTCCCCGCATCCGATTGTTCGGTATTCGATACGCGTATCGATTCCATAGCCACATACTTAATGATGACGGAACACCCTAGGGTAGTCGTTCCTCATTCGTTTCTCAATATCGAATAGCCAAGGCGGCCTTCGCGCAGCATCGCGGAGCACATAGCACCCGAAGGGTATCCCCTTGGGGCGGCTGTTTCGGCGCCATCGCGAAGCATCCCCGTGGGACGAGGTGCCGAAGCCGCTTCTCTCTCTGATACCTCTGATACCTCTGGAACCTCTGCCCCTTTTCTCAATCCCCATCACCCATTACCTAATTACCTGATCACCTGATCACAAATCCCCTCTTCTCCAACTGCTCCAGCAGCTCCTCCGGCGACTCGTACCACTGGCCCCACTTGCGCGAGATGTGTTCGGTCCAGGAGTAATCCTCGTAGGTGAAGGTTTCCTTGCGGCCTTTTTCCAGGCGGATCTTGGCTTTCTGCTGGGCGTAGTAGCCCTGCGCCAGGTAGCCCTCGTCCATCACTTTCATCGCCTCGGCCACCTGCTCGTCGGTGAACTCGGGATACCGGTCTTCAAATAAAGTGAACGACAGCGGGTAGCGCGGCCGAGGCGGGAATTCCTCCGCCGGGTAGCCCATCACCAGTTGCACCAGCGGGAAGACGCGCGGCGGCAGTTTGAAGTTCCTGGCGATCTTATCGGCCATGTAGGGAGCGTTCCCCAGAAAACAGGAGAACAGCCCCAGGCTTTCCCCGGCCACTACCATGTTCTCGGCCATATAAGCCGCGTCCTGGATGCCGAAGAACAGCAGGGACAGGTCGTTGGTCACCACCTCCCAGCCGCGCAGCTGCATGAAGCGTTCCAGCTTGTACAGGTCCACGCAGATGGTGAACCACAACGGCGCACCGAAAGGGGCCTTCTTGCGTGTCAACAGGACGCTGTAAAGTTGCGAGGCGAACGGGGCCTGCTGCCCGGCCCGGACGATGGTCTGGATGGTTTCGTCAGTCGGCTTTTGTTGAGTGTATTTGCGCACGGATTTGTGGTTGAGCATGGTTTGGATGACGGGATTTTTCATGGGGCTGACTCCTTTTTTGACGAAGGTTCTTACAACAAGTATAAACTAAAAACCCCGCAGCGTTTTGCTGCACTACGTGCAGGGCTGTCGAACGAAAATTGTGGGACGGGCTCCTCGCGAAGCACCCCTGCGAAGTACCCGCGAAGTACCCGAAGGGTGAAGGAGGCACGCCCGTCTTTTGGCGCTGGAATGGCTTATTTAGCGTATATTATGGATAAGCAAAAAAAGATTTGTGTCATTTAACGGAGCCGTGCTCGCCTGCCCCCGCCCTCTGGGGGTTGCGGCGAATCAATCCCCTAATCGGCAGGGAGATTGCTTCGACTTGCCCGTCCTCCGTCGCCCGTCCTTCGACAGAGCCCATCAATCTTTAAGCAAAACATGCGTGCTATAATCGCATTGAGCTTTTCACTCAATTTATTGGTCTGACCATGTCCTTCGCCCACCTCCATGTTCACACCGAATACTCGTTGCTCGACGGCTTCAGCAATATTAAGAAGCTGGTCAAGCGCGCCAAAGAGATGGACATGCCCGCCCTGGCCATCACCGACCACGGGACGATGTTCGGCGTAATCGAGTTCTACCACGCCGCCAAGGATGCCGGTATCAAACCCATCATCGGGCTGGAGGCCTATATGGCGGCCCGCACGATGCAGGAGCACGACCCGAAGGAAGACCGCAAGTCCTCGCACCTGCTGCTCCTGGCCGAGAACAAGACCGGCTATATGAACCTGCTCCAGATCGCCTCGGCGGCGCAACTGGAAGGCTTCTACTACTACCCCCGTATTGATAAAGAATTCCTCGCCAAACACACCGAAGGACTGATCTGCACTTCCGGCTGTATGTCTGCCGAAGTGCCGCGTCTGATCAAGCAGGGTCAGGTGGACGCCGCCCGCCGGACCCTCGACTGGTACTACGAAATCTTCGGCAAAGATAATTTCTTCCTCGAACTCCAGCAGCACGACGTGCCTGAGTTGGAGAAGATCAACCGCACCCTGCTGGAACTCGGTCCGCATTACAACGCCCGCTTTGTCGCCACCAACGACTCCCACTATGTCAACCCCGAAGATGCCAAATACCAGGATATTCTGCTTGCCATCCAGACCGGGGCACTGCTCTCTGACCCCGATCGGATGCGCATGACGGACAGCTCGTACTACCTGCGCTCCCCTCAGGAGATGGCGCGCCTGTTTGCCGAAGTGCCTGAGTCGCTTTCGAACACCTTGCTGATCGCCGAACGCTGCAACCTCAACCTGGATGTGAAGGAGTACCGCCTGCCGCTGTTCGAGGTCCCGCAAGGGCAAACGGCGGAAACGTACCTGCGGGCTTTGTGCGAGGACGGGTTGAAGCGCCGCTACGGAGAACGCGCCGAGAGCGAGCAGGCCCAGACCCGCCTCGATTACGAGTTGGGCGTCATCCAGAAAATGGGCTTCGCCGCCTACTTCCTGATCGTCTGGGACCTGTGCCGGTACACCCGCGAACAGGGCATCTGGTACAACGCGCGTGGTTCAGCGAATGGTTCGATTGTCGCATACACACTGGACATCACGCTGGTGGACCCCATCCAGCAAAACCTACTCTTCGAACGCTTCCTGAACCCCGGCCGCATCTCGATGCCCGATATTGACCTGGACTTCCCCGACGACCGCCGGGCGGATGTGCTGGATTACACCGTCAAGAAATATGGACAGGACAGAGTGGCGCAGATCATCACCTTCGGCACGCTGGGGGCACGTGCCGCCCTGCGCGACGTGGGCCGCGTGATGGACATCCCACTCCCCGAAGTGGACCGGGTGGCCAAGATCATTCCGAACATTCCCTCGAAAGCCGTCCCGCTCCGGGACATTATCGCAGATAACTTCAAGGGCCTTCCGGAGCTGAAGAATGCCTACGAATCCGCCGACCACCTGCGTGAACTGATTGATACCGCGGCCAGGATGGAAGGTGTCGTCCGCAACGCCGGGACGCACGCCGCCGGTGTGGTCATTTCGGATAAACCGCTCGTCGAGTACCTGCCGCTGCACCGTCCGACCAATAACTCCGAAGAGACACCCATCAAAACCGTTACGCAGTTCGAAATGGGCATCCTCGAAAAACTCAAGATGCTCAAGGTGGACTTCCTCGGCCTGGCCACGCTGACCATCATGGCACGCGCCTGCGACTTGATTGCGCAGCGTCACGGCATTCATTACACTCTGGATAACATCCCCACCGACGACCCGGAAACGTACAAGTTCCTGGGCGAAGGCAACACCCTGGGCGTCTTCCAGTTGGAAGGTTCGGGGATGACCAAGTGGCTGGTGCAGATGAAACCCCAGTCGCTGGATAACATCATCGCCATGGTGGCACTCTATCGCCCCGGCCCGATGGACTTCATCCCGGATTACATCAGCCGCATGCACGGCGAGGCGGAGGTCGAGTACCGGCATCCGGCACTGGAACCGATATTTGGCGATACCTATGGTATTCCCCTGTACCAGGAACAATTGATGCGTGCCGCCATCGAACTGGCGGGGTATACGCCATCCGAATCGGACGAACTGCGTGCCGCCATTTCAAAGAAAAAAACCAAAGAAATTGAAAACCATCGTCATAAGTTCGTGGAGGGAGCCGTGTCGCAAGGAATGGAGCGCGCCACTGCCGAATCCATCTATCACGATTGGAATGAGTTCGCCCGTTACGGCTTCAATAAATCCCACGCCGCCGATTACGGCTTGCTGGCCGTCCAGACCGGCTTCCTGAAACTGCATTACCCGGTGGAATACATGACCGCCCTGCTCTCGGTCACCAAGCACGAGACCGAGAAGATGGCCCTTTACGTCAACGATACCCGCAACATGGGTGTCACCGTCCTGCCGCCGGATGTCAACGCCAGTGTCTGGGACTTTGCCATTGAAGAGTCAGACCCTTACCCTTCGGGTACGATGTCGACCGGCTCACGAAGTCCCGGTGTTCTGCCGGGAGGGCAAGCGGGCAAATCCGCCATCCGCTTCGGCCTGGGCGCCATTAAGAACGTCGGTCAGGGTGCGGTGGAATTACCGGCCCAGGCTCGCCTCAAGGGCGGTCCCTTCAAGGATCTCAACGACCTGTCTTCCCGCGTGGACCTGCGCGCCGTCGGCAAGCGCGCCCTGGAAAGCCTCATCAAAGTCGGGGCGATGGACAAGTTCGGGTCACGCGCCGCCATGCTCGAGGCCCTCGACCGCATCGTGGCGATCAGTTCCTCCCATTTTCGCGCCGCCGAAGCCGGGCAGTTGTCGCTCTTCGGGACAGCCACCGGCGTCACCGAGAACATCACCCTGCCGCTTGTCCCGGAAGCCGACCGCCGCGAGACCCTCAACTGGGAGCGCGAGCTGATCGGCATGTACATGTCCGAGCACCCGCTCACGCCCTACCTGAATGAAATCCGCCGCCTGGTCACGCACTTCTCCAGCAACCTGGGCGAGGCCGCCCACGAGGAGAAGACCCGTGTCGCCGGGATGGTGAGTGGCATCCGCCCGCACCAGACCAAGACCGGCAAGATGATGGCCTGGGTTACGCTCGAAGACCTGACCGGCGTCATCGAACTGGTGCTCTTCCCGCGCACCTGGGAGAAATTCCAATTCGCGCTGGAGGTCGGCGGGGTTATCGTGGCCGAAGGCAAAGTGGACGCCCAGTCCAACCCCTCCAAGGTTCTGGTGGATAACATCCGCACCGAGATCAAGTTGACCGAGCCGGCCCAGATGCCTTTGCAGCCCCAGCCCCAATGTTCAGCTCCGGAGCGGAGGCCTGCGACCGTTATCAAGAAACCAGCCCCCGCTCCGGAACGTGTTGCTGAACGCCGCCCCGAGTTTGTGGGTGAGCCGCCTCTGCCGGAAGACCCGCCGGATTGGGAAACTTACGCACCTACCAAAGCCGGTTTCGCCGCGCAGGATTTAATTGTCCATGAGCCGGATTTGCCGGAAGAGCAGGAAGCGGTCAGCGACCAGCGATCAGCAGTCAGCAACATGGAGGCGACAGAGATTAACCAATCGTCAATCGAACCTCCCATTTTGGCAGTGCCACCTGAGCCGAAGGTTTCTACAAATATCCGGATTTCCGAAGCAGAGGATGAGCATGCCCCCCAGATGGTGACCGTCATCCTGCGTCCCACCGGCGACCCGAACCGCGATATCCGCCGCATCAGCCGCCTGCACGGGACTTTCATTTCATACCCCGGCAAAGACCGCTTTGCCTTCCAAATCTTCGAGCAGGAGCGCGGGCATTTGATCGAGTTCCCCAACGACACCACCCACCTATGCGCCGAACTGATGGTGAAAATCAAGGAGGCGGTCGGCGAAGAAAACCTGAGCGTCGAGCCGATCACATATCAGTAAAAAAAAGTAGGGACGGGTAATTTGCCCATCCCTACTGATTTCATATTGCATTGCACCGTTCGCAATCCTCCTACTGGTCTCCGCTAGATAGGTTCTGCATCAATAGCGATACCGGGTTTGCAAGAAATCAATCCGGTCATCACGGACCAAATAGACCAGACGGTGCTCCTGCGTCAGCCGCCGCGACCATGCCCCGGGCGTGAGGTGGCGCAGCGACTCCGGCTTGCCGATGCCCTGGAAGGGGTCGCGCAGGATGGCTTCGACCAGGTCAAGGGCGCGCAGTGCCAGTTTCCGGTCAGTATTCACCCAGTACCGTAAATCTTCCAGGAATTCGGGCTGGAAAATCGCTTCACGCGTTTTCGGACTCAAGCCCCACCTCTTGCCGCAATTCGTCCACGGTTAAAGGCTGGCCTTCATTCTTCAAGGCACGTCCCAGCGCAGCCAACAGGCGGTCAGCGTTTATTCGCGAGCGCAGGAGGTAAGCCGTTTCCGTCAGGCTGGAAAGTTCCGTGGCGGAGATCAACGCCACATCCTCCGCGCCGCGGCGCTGGATGACGACAATCTCCCGGTCACGTGTCACTTTATCAAGAAGTTTGGCAAAGCCGGCGCGAGCTTGAGTGTAAGTAGTATGCAGGGTCATAGATTCTCCAATCTGTACAGGAATACTGTACAACAGCCAGGTGAAAATGTCAAGGGCGCTTTCCCCCGGATTCCTATTTTCCCATTCCCTGTTTCCTGATTTCCGCGCACCGCTCGCAATCTTCCTGCTGGCATAATAACGCCAGCGGGTCTTTATTAATCCGTGCCACCACCACCTTGAATAACATTTTTAGCGGCACTGCCTGAACGAGCGCGCCCCCAATCTGCACCTGCCGGGTGAACTTTTCCATATCCGCAGCGATGGCTTGGAAGCCTGCCGAACAGCCGGGAAAGCCGGGGCACTCCATCACGCCCTTCGGCGTCAGCGCCCAGCGGATAAATTGCCTGCGCCCCGCCAGTTTTTCGGCGTAGTGGATGCTGGTGTTGACGGTGTGATCCACGCCCAGCAGCAACGCCCAGCCATCCGCTTTCTCCAGCAACCCGAGCGGGGCAAGATGGTCTGTCATCGTCTGTGCGGCGAGGATTTTGGCGGCGTTGATGCCTGCGAAAGATTGGATGGGGTGGTTGGAACGTTTGGCGCGCGGGTGCTTGCGAAACATCTCCGGGATGGTGCCCATCAGTGGGTCGACGGGCGTTCTCAGTGTGAAAAACTCGGCCATCTGGTTCTGGTCTTGCAGGGAGCCATAAGTGATGCCGTTGTTTTCCGGGCCGGTCAGCGGGGTGATCATCGTCTTGTACGTAAACGTTGGAACAATCACTGTGTCAAACACCGCCGCCAGCGTACTGACCACCGTCCCGGCGTCGCCTTCCACCTGCCCAAACGACTTCAACGACGAATGGACAATCACCGGCGCATCCGCCAGGCGCAAGTCGCGCAGCCCCAGCAGCAGGTCTCGCAAGCGGACGGTCATACTAGCCGCACAGCCCCAGGATTTGTTTCGCTGCGTCGCCCGTCTTGTCCGGCTGGAAGTGATAGACGCGGATGCCGAACTCGGACAACTCGTACGCCGCCAATGCGGACAGCGCCGCCAGGCCGGCCTTGCTGGCGAAGTAGGCGGCGCGGCGCTCCGGACCCTTGGCCCGTTCGCCCACATGGACAATGACTCCGCCGCCTTTTTCTTTCATGATGCGCCCCACCGACTGGGTCAGCAAAAAAGGCCCGCTCATGTTCACGTCCAGGGTGCGCTGCCAGTCCCAGTCGTCCATCTCGAGCACCGTTTTCTGCGGCTCGACCTCGGCACAGTTGACCAGGATGTCTATCCGGCCGAAATCATCCAGCACGGAATTGAGAAGGGTTTGAATGGGCATCTTCTTGGCGATATCTTCCACGTACGCCTTGACCTGCCCGCCGGAGGCGAGGATATGTGCCACCGTCTCGTCCAGGTTGACCGGCGAAACATCGTTCACGGCCACGGTCGCGCCCTGCGCGGCAAAGGCTTCCGCCACGCGGCGGCCGGTCCCTTTGCCCGCGCCGGTAATCAGAACTATTTTCCCAGCGAAATCAGCCATACAACCTCCTACTGACCTGGTCCCTGACATACGATTACTTCCCCATCACTCGTTTTCGCATTCAGCGACAGGCCCAGATACGGTGACGGGTCGAGCGTGTTATTGATATCCAGTTCATTGCGGAAGCCTCCTTTCCCGTCATCCAACACGATGGAAAAATGCAGATGCACACCGGAAGGATTGGCATCGTCGCCAGTGTAGTTGCCCTGGTAGCCGAGCAATGTTCCTGCTCCGATATACTTTTCGGTGGTGCCAGGCGGGAAATCAGACGAGATGAACGAATTGCCGTTCGGATCTGCCAGGTGGGTGTAGTAGAGCCAGATTTGACGTCCCGCTTGCAGCGGGTCGGACGGGACGTGCACGATGACGGCCGACTTCCAGGTGGGCAGGCGGGTCAGGGTGCCGGGATAAGCGGCCACAACCGGCGTTTGGCCCACGTCCGTCCCACCGAAGATGTCAATACCCTGGTGGCGTTTGCCGGCCTGGAACGAGTCGTCCCACAGGTAGCCGATCAAGCCGTCGGTGGGCATGAGGAACGGGGCGTTGGGAGCGCAGCGGGTCCCGGCCTGCACCGTCCAATCCGGGTGAGCGGACGGGTTGCGGATCCATTCCACCACGCGGGAGGTGCGTCCGAAGGTTCGTTCCATGCTCAGGTAGAGATAAAACCCCACTCCGGCGACGATGCCAACGACCATGACTGCAAGCAGCCAGCGTTTGTCCATGGGACGATTATACTCTCAGCCAGCCTTGCGAATATTCCATCATTCTACTGTTTTTCGTTTGGTGTGAACTCGAGCCTAGGCAAGTTTCTAAAGTATTTTTGGAGTCTTACCACGAAGGCCCAAAGACACAAATTGGGTGGATTTTCCTTAATCTTTGATACGATTCTCCTTCATTCTTCGTGTCTTCGTGACTTAGTGATAGCGTTTTTTGATTTCACATCAGATGTACCTTACAGAGTTTCCCTAAGAGCCATCTTAGTAAGACTCTTCGGTTTCTAACATAAAATCTATTTTCCTTTTTCGCATTTCTTATACCTGCCCGATAAGATAGGCTTAATTCAAACACAACAATTCCCGAAAGGAGTTCGAAATGACTTACTTTGTTGCCCCTACCCCGTACCGCATGGCCCGCCGCTTTGCCCGCATGGCCGAATGTGAACAACCCGAGCACTCCCACAGCTATACACTGTCGGTGGACATCCGCGAGCAGGACGATGCCTATGTGCTGAGCGCTCTCGTCCCCGGCCTGAAGGCCGAAGAACTGAATATCCAGATTCTGGAGGATGTGGTCACTGTGGAAGGCGAGTTCAAGGCCGATGAAAGCGAGTACCTCGTGCGCGAACTGCCGCACGGTTCCTTCCGCCGGACCTTGCGCCTGCCCGTCACGCTGGAAGCCGAAAAGGCCCAGGCCAAGATCACCGACGGTGTGCTGACCCTGCGCCTGCCCAAGGCTGAATCGGCCCGCCCCAAGACTATCAAAGTTGCTGTCAAGTAAAACGCACGCAGTTCATGTACATTCTCCCCATCAGTCAGGACGCCCCGCGCGGGCGTCCTGATTTTTTACGACGCCACCGCCCCGCCGGGGAGGGCGTTTTCAGGTAAAATACCTGCATCCTTTGTCAGGAGACACAACTCTGCAACGCAATCAGGTCTTCCTCCTTTTTACTTTGATCTTGCTCACTTCCTGCGCGCTCCCCGGAAGCGTACCTCCCGCGCCGGAAGTTCCCACCTCCACGCCTGTCCCGACCGCATCCCCCACTCTCCCCTCCACACCGTTGACCATCCTGGTGTTACCCGCCGATATGCCGCGGGTCGAATCAGACCGGTATCAGACCCTCGTTTATGACCTGGCACATGCGAACGGGATGCGCTTCCAGGTGCGCAATGTGCTCACCCCCGCCGACCTGGCCTTCGAAGGCCTGGCTTTGAAAGTCGTCATCGTCCTCCCGCCGGACCCGGGTCTGGCCGCGCTGACGGCCGCCGCGCCGGGCGTGCAGTTCCTGGCGGTCGGCATCCCCGGTCTGGCCGCGGCCTCCAACCTGTCCAGTGTCGGTGCATCCGGCTTCCCGGTGGACCAGCAGGCTTTCCTGGCTGGGTACATTGCCGGGATGATCGCCCCGGAGTGGAAAGTCGGCGTTCTGTACCAGAAAGAGACGACCGGCGGCGAGGCCGCCCGCAACGCTTTTGCCAATGGCTTTTCTTTCTTTTGCGGCGCATGCCGTAACCCCTACTTCACGGGACTAGTCGGTATCTACCCTATCCTCGTCGGAATCCCGACCGACACTCCTGAAAGCGATTATAACGGTCATGCCGACCTTTTGATCCGCAACTCCGTCAAGGTGGCTTACGTCTACCCGGAAATTGCCACGCCCGAACTGCTATCCTACATGGCTCAGAGTGGGTTGCTGCTCATCAGCCAGACCCTGCCTGGTGAGGATGTCCGCTCCAATTGGGTCGCCAGCATCCAGCCTGATCTCACGTCTGCCCTTCAGCGCATCTTCCCGGACCTGGTAGCCGGTAACGGCGGACAGGTCGCTCCCACCCCGTTGTTCCTGACCGACGTCAACCCTGACCTGCTCAGTGATGCCAAAATGCGTCTGGTGCAGGATGTGTTGAACGGCCTGCAAAATGGGACCATCGGCACGGGCGTGAATCCCTAGGAAAATTTCAGTGAACGGCCCGCGCCATTTCCCCGTACTGGAACCGGGACTAACACGCAGGCACAGCACCCTGTTCTATCGTAATTGCCTCATTGCCGTGCTGAGCCTGCCCGGACGCTGTTTGAACAGGTTGCCAAAGACCTGACAGATTTCGTTGCAACGCTGACAGAAGCCGAGTTGGAGCAAGACCCCCAATAATGTCTCCGCTTCACGCTCGCAGGTCTTGATGCAATAGGTCAACCATAGGACAGACCACCGCGCCAAAGTTCTGCAAAAACTTCATGAATTAGGCGCAGCGACCTTTGACCAGGATTTCATCCTATGGTTGTGGAAAAGATAACGGAACAAAATGGACGTTCGTGAGAACCTCGCGCTGGACAAGCCCGAAGAACTACGTCAGTGGTTGCAAGATAACCACTTGACGAAAATAGAAATCTGGCTTGTTTTCTACAAGAAATCATCCAGCAAACAGACCCTGACGATTGCCCAGGCGGTGGATGAAGCCTTGTGCTTTGGCTGGATCCAGAGCAGGCTCAAACCGCTCGACCAGCAGCGCTTCGCAGTTCGCTTTTCGCCGCGCCACATGGGAAGCATCTGGTCTCTCCCCAATCTCAAGCACGTCCGCAGATTGATTGCGCAAGGCAAGATGACCGAATATGGGCTGGTTGTGCTTCCTGAGGATTTTAAGGAGTAATTCATGTCTACCCGCATATACACCAACCGCTGCTACCTGGATGCCCTCGAAAAGAAAGTGCTCGTTTTCGACGGCGCTATGGGCACCAATCTACAGGCAATGAATCTATCCGCTGAACAGTTCGGC
>JAPLGV010000220.1 GCA_026389975.1 Chloroflexota bacterium | reverse complement strand
GGAAGCCATATGTAGCCGTGGATACTGTCGACGCGGGCATCGGTGAACTGGTCCTGACCTGCGCGGGTTCGTCCGCCAGGCAGACCGCCATCACCAAGGATTCGCCCGTTGACGCCGTGATCATGGCGGTCATCGATTCGCTCGAAGTGGACGGCAAAGTGTCGTTCCGGAAATCGTGAGCCGGCTGGTAAAGAAGGATATGCACGATGGGCCTCGATAAAGATCTCGCCTCCATCCAAGAGTCACGTGACCTGGTCAATGCGGCGCATGAAGCCTGGAAGATTTGGAGCCGGGTATCGCAGGCAGACGTTGACCGGGTCTGCGCGGCCATGTCCGCCGCCGGCGTGCAAGCCGCGGAACGTCTGGGACGGCTGGCGCAGGAGGAGACCGGTTTTGGCGTTGCGGCCCACAAGAAACTTAAGAATGAATTCGGGTCGCGCGTTGTCTGGGAAAGCATCCGGGACCTGAAAACGGTCGGCGTGATCCGTCACGACCCCGCCCGCCACCTGTACGAGATTGCCTGGCCGATGGGCGTGGTGGCGGCTCTCATTCCTTCCACGAATCCAACCTCGACCACTTTCTTCAAGTCTTTGATCGCTGTCAAATCGCGCAATGCAATCGTCTTTTCCCCTCATCCTTCGGCGAGGCGCTGTACCTATGAGGCTGCACAAACCATGGCCCTGGCGGCCGAGAACGCTGGCGCCCCCAAGGGTCTGATTAGCTGCCTTCAGCAGATTTCCCTGCCGGGCACCCAGGAATTGATGACTCACCGCCAGACAGCGGTTATTCTGGCGACGGGTGGGACGCCAATGGTACGGGCGGCGCACTCGACCGGGAAACCAGCCTACGGCGTCGGTCCCGGGAACGTACCAGTCTACGTGGATCGTAGCGCGGATCTGGAGAAGGCTGCCCGTTATATTGTCGCTTCCAAGGCTTTTGACTATTCCACCATCTGCGCTACCGAACAGGCCGTGGTTGCCGATCTGCCGGTTGCCAGCCAGTTGGCCGAGCTTATGCGGGTCGAAGGCGCCTACTTTACAGACCCGCACGAAACCGACGCACTGCGCAGGACCGTTTTTCACCCTGACGCCAGTCCCAATACCGCGGTAGTGGGCAAATCTGCCCCCTTCGTGGCCGAAGTGGCTGGCTTCCGTGTCCCACCTGAGACGCGCATCCTGGTCACCCCGCTCTCCAAGACGGGCAGGGAAGAACCGCTCTCCCACGAAAAGATGACCACCGTTTTGGGCTGGTACGTGGTTGACGGTTGGGAGCAGGGCTGCGAAAGGTCCATAGCAATTATTGAGGCGGGCGGCCTCGGCCATACGCAGATTAT
The DNA here is from genome assembly GCA_026389975.1 of Chloroflexota bacterium. GTDB lineage: Bacteria > Chloroflexota > Anaerolineae > Anaerolineales > Villigracilaceae > UBA877. The sequence goes on along the minus strand of JAPLGV010000220.1, from coordinate 9,753 downwards.
CTATGCTAATGACGAACGAGTCATCATGGCTTTTGGTCTGGAGAAGCCGGTCTTCCGCATCCTGGTCAATACCATGGGCTCGCTGGGTGCCATCGGCCTGACGACGGGTGTGATGCCCTCGTTGACTCTGGGCTCGGGCGGCGTGGGAGGTGCGATTACTGGAGACAATGTTTCTGCATATCACCTGATCAACATCAAACGTCTGGCTTATGAGACGATCGCTCCTCCGCTGGAGGCATTTTTGCCCGGTGAGAAACCAGCCAGCCCGACCGCCGACGAAATGGAACGGGTTGTCCGGCAGGTTGTCAACGAAATCCTGGAAAGCAAGAGAACCTGAGAAAATCCAAATTTCTAGTTTAGAAAGGAAGGTACAAAATGGCTTTAGATCCCTCTTTGATCGCTCTCGGCATGGTCGAGACGAAAGGTTTGGTTGGCGCAGTGGAAGCCGCGGATGCGATGGTCAAGGCTGCCAATGTGACCTTGATCGGTTCCGAATATGTCGGCGGCGGATACGTGACCGTGATGGTGCGCGGTGACGTGGGTGCTGTCAAGGCTGCCACCGACGCCGGTGCCGCGGCGGCCAAGCGTGTCGGCGAACTGGTCTCGGTTCATGTCATTCCTCGCCCGCATATGGACGTGGAGATGATCCTGCCGAAAACCAGCAAGGGCAGCATCGGCGGCAGGTCCACTGAGCCGAAAACCAAATAGTTTTCAGGCTGGCGGCTGGTGACCGTGACCGGATAATCACCAGACAATGAGAACCTTGCTGAAATCCTGCCGCGCGCTCAAAAAGCGCGTGGACGCCCGGCCTTGCCTGGCGATGCCGGGCGGTGATTTCGGTGAGAAGGAGAAACAAGCATGGCTGATACGTTTTCACTGCGTTGCTATTGTTACCTGGACAAGATGCAGCCGCAATATGCATCCTTCGTCGGAACGATCACGCAGGGCGATCTTCCAACCGAAGGCATGGCGGCTTTGTACGTAGAGATGGCGCCTGGAAATGAAGTTTTCCGGGTGGTGGATATTGCCGTGAAGGCCACCGAGGCCCGGCCCGGTGCGCAGATCGTTGAGCGCGAGTTTGGGATGTTCGAGGTGCATTCTCTCCTTCAGGCAGCCGTCCTGGAAGCAGGTAATGTGGTCCTGAGCCGTCTGGGACTGAGCATAGCGGACCGTATCAAGCCTCAAGTGGTTTCGATCCAGGTCATCACGCGTGTTGACCCCTACCAGGCCCAACTCATCAACCGTTTCCGGCGCGGCAGCATGCTGGTGGCGGGTGAAACCATGCTGGTGCTGGAATGTGCCCCGGCTGCCTATATCAACATCGCCTGCAACGAAGCCGAGAAAACTGCCAGCATCAAGCTGGTGCATGTGTCCTCGGTCGGGCGTTTTGGCCGCATGTGGCTCTCCGGCACGGAAGCGGAAATCCTGACGGCGAAGAATGCGGCTGTCAAGGCGCTGGAAAGTCTGGAAGGCCGGGAAGGCGCATAAGCCGCGGGTGGTCACGGCTCGAGAGGAGCAGCAATGCCGAAAGAGTTCTATACCGAAAGAGATATCGAGGATATGTTCAAGCGCGGTGTGATGTCGCTGAACGTTACCGAGAACGTTGTGCTGACCGAACTGGCTTACGAGAGAGCCAAGCGGTTGGGGATGCAGCTGGTGCGCAGCCAGCCCGACAATCCTCCCAGTGCACCCGTACGGCCTTACATTGCGCAGAAAATAGCTCCGGCTGCCCTGACTGCTTCGAACAGCATTTCCACTGAACAAACAGAAAGAGACCTGCAAACGCGCATCCGCCAGGCGGTTGTAGCCCGCATGGGGAACCAGGTCGATTCAGAGTTGCTGGATGTCATTATTCAACGCGTGCTGAAGAGCACGGGAGTGAAGTAGGCAAGATGCTGTTCGGCAGAGTGAGAGGCAGTGCGGTGTGTACGATCAAATACCCGGGCACGCAGGGGTTGAAATTGCTCGTTGTCCAGCCGCTGAATAAAAACCTGGAACCTATCGGTGTGTTGCAGGTTGCGGCCGATATTGTAGACGCGGGTGCCGGAGACCTGTGCGTGATGGTGCGGTCACGCGAAGCGGCTCTGGCCATGCCGGAGGTCAAGTTCGTGCCGGTTGATCTGGCTCTGGTTGGCATCGTGGATGAGTTGGCGGTCCACCCGGATGGGGAGTTCGATTTCACCCTGAAACGCGGCAGGAATCAATTTGCCTGAGAGACCGGGATGATTCTGGGAAAAGTAGTTGGGACTGTGGTAACCACGATCAGCCACCGGGATTATAAGAACCGGAGGCTGCTGATTGTGCAACCATTGGTGTTGGAAGGGGAGTCGCCCGACGATGATTTTATCGCTCTGGATAATACCCATGCCGGGATTGGCGACACGGTACTGGTGAACCGTGAGGGAAATGGCGCCCGCCAGGTACTCAAGAATCCGGATGCCTGCATCATTTCCGTGATTGTGGGGATTGTCGACTCAGCCTATATTGAGGTTTGATCCCTGAAATTTCAGCACGCCCAACATCCCCATATTTTTCCCTCTATCACGGGAATTCCCAAAGCCCCAATATTATTCAGTTTCAATCGTTATGGTAAACTATATCCAATCAATATTCTACTTTTTGGTTTGGAAATGGAAGGTCATATGGTTTCATATGATGATGCGAAGGTAACAGCTTCTACATCCGTCAACATTGAAAATCAAGAAACCAGGATTGAAAAACTGCTTATTGAGACAGGACAAGAAAAAATCCGTCTCTCTTCCTGGAGTGGAGGCGATATTCTCTCTCGGCCCCTGGTTCTCTCTGAGGCGGAGCTGCTTGAATTATTACATCAAGCCATTCATGCGGGAGTGCTGCCTCGCAATTTTATCGGGAAATTGCGCGAGAGAATTGAGATCTAGATAGAGAATCGAGCGCTCTGATGTCGCTAATCCCTACCGCCGGCTTATCCTATACTGGTCCGCTTGGCGGTTTTTGGTTTGAGAAGATGCAAGGAGCAGTATAATCGTCGCAGTTTGTTAATCTTTTACGAGAGGAAACCAGATGCGTCCAGATTGGGATTCTTATTTCATGAAGATTGCGTATGCCGTTTCAGAACGCAGTACCTGTGATCGGGCCTATGTCGGGTGTGTATTGGTGCTTGATAAACGCATCCTGACCACCGGATTCAATGGCTCACCAGTTGGGCAACCGCATTGTGATGAAGATGGTCACTTAATAGTGGACGGTCATTGTATACGCACCATCCATGCCGAGACGAATGCGATCATCCAGGGCGCCTTGCATGGGGTTTCGACGAAGGGTGCTACCTGTTATGTTACACATCTTCCCTGCATTAATTGTACCAAGGCATTGATCAATGCTGGCATCACTCGTCTGGTATATAGCATAGCCTACCATACAGACGAGTATGCAATGAATTTCCTAAAGGCGGCGAATATCGAGATTCATCAGGTAAACTTCTCTCCTGATTTATAAAGTACTTGCGTCCCGTGCTGGAACCGGGACTACCACGTAAATATCTGATCCGAAATCTCGTTATTTCGAGCCCTTCGATACGGGAAAGTTCATAGATTTATGACTCCACTGCAAAAACCTTTTTTACCGCGAAGACCGCAAAGAACGCGAAGAAATTCTTAAGGATATTAAGAATTCAAGCGGAGAATCTTCAAGAAAACCTTCGCGATATTAATTTTTTCTTCGCGACCTTCGCCTCTTCGCGGTAGAGATTCCTTTTTGCAGTAGACTCATTTATACATGAAGTAGTAAAACAGGGAGATCATTAACCGTTCTTTTCGAAGGATTTTAATTCCAAGCATTCCGCAGGGTTTTCCAGCGTACCGTAACCGAGCCGTCCTTCTGAAGTCCAGGCGGCGAACTGGTTATCAATCCAGAGTACCAGCCCAAGCGGTGGATCAGGGGAAATAGACGTTTGCAGGATGGTTTCACCGTCAATTTTGAATTCAGTAGTTTCGCGTAGCCATTGTATGGAATATTCGTGCCATTTGGAAACATCTACAGATATCGCCGCCGCGTCTTGCCGGACCGTTTGGCCTGCCAGCTTCCGCAGGAGACGGGAGATGGGTCTCAAGGCCAGGAAGGGCAAAGCGAGGAACGCCGGGGCAAGCAGCAGGGACGGAACGCGCGGCGAGTTGAGCGTCCCGGCAAAAAAGCCGTGGGCGGGGATTTCGTCGCGAAAAGATAGCCAGTTTGGCGGGGAGGCATGAAAAAACCAGGCGGCGTTCGGCAGGACCGGTAACCGTCCCGCTGAGCCGCCGAATCCGAGCGAAAAGCCGAATGGATCGTTCCACAGCCCGAACCCCCACGTGCCGGGGAGATTCGAAGCGGAGACTTTGGCGTGCAGGCTCATGGTCCAGGGTGGAGCGTGGTGGAAATGCCTACGGGATAAGGCAGCGTAGTCGTCGAGCTGGGCCAGGCGATAGGTCCCGCGCCCTCCAGCGGGGATATCCAATCGCCAGCCATTCTCTGTCCGGTTCACCGAAGCGCCGGGGGTGCAGCGGGGTTTCAGTATAATTTCCATCCCTTTTATTATACGGGTATAATAGCCTTCACGGAGAATTCTATGGAGATTACCTGGTACGGACATTCCTGTTTTCGACTGACTGAGCGCGGTATGGCGACGGTTGTCACCGACCCGTTCGACGCTGAGACGGTTGGCTACGAGCCGCTTAAGCTCAAGGCCGATATTGTTACTTCCAGCCATCCAGCCACGATGCGCCGGGACATAACTGCTTGAGCACGGTGAAGGGCTACAGTCACGAGATCACCGGGCCGGGCGAATTCGAGATTGGCGGCGTCTTTATTACTGGTGTGCAAACGGATGGTTCGGGCAAGAAAGCGGCGGCCGATAAACCGCGTAATACGTTGTTTGTGTTCGATTACATGGGTATCACGGTCGCACACCTGGGTGACCTGCGCTCGGTTCCGACTCAGGCCGAGATTGAGGCGCTGGGGACGGTGCATGTGGCGCTAGTCCCGGTGGGCGGTGGCTCAGGGCTGAACGCGGCCAAGGCCGCGGAAGTGGTCAGCCTGCTCGAGCCGAACATCGTTATCCCAATGCACTTCTATTCCCAGGAGGCCAAAGTGCAGCTCGACAAGCTGGACAAGTTCATGAAGGAAATGGGTTTGCACGAGGCTGAAACGATGCCCACGCTTAAAGTCTCCAAGTCATCCCTGCCGGACGAGACGAAGGTGATCGTGCTGGATTACCAGCGGGAATAACATCGTCTTGATTACCCTTGGGGTTGCGATGAGCGTTTACAAGGTACTGCGTAAATATTTGAACCCATATTATCATTTTTTCCCTTCTTTTTGGCTGCTTCAGTTTAAAAATTTGTGCAAGGAGCAGTAGAGATGGCTGTCAAACTCGTTATGACCTGGGATATTGCTCCTGATCACGAACAGGATTATTTTGAGTTCGTTATCAATGAATTTGTCCCCGGTGTTCAGCGATTGGGACTCCAGCCGGCGGAAGCCTGGGCGACTGTCTTCGGAGATTATCCGCAGATCCAAGTCAGCATCTTGGCTGAAGATCTACCGGATGTGCAACGCGCCTTGAATTCGGATAGTTGGACCCAGTTGCAGGACAAACTCTTTGCCCTGGTGCAGAATTTCTCGTACAAGATTATCCCGGCGCGCAGCGAATTCCAGTTTTAACCGTCATCCACGAAGGACCACGAAGTTATCATGAACGGGGTTCACCACAAAGGATGAAAACGGAGTCCGATGACTCCTGTCGTCGGTGAAGTCAGGAGACTTCGCACTCCATTTTCAGATCAGGAACACGAATATAGGCTTTTTTGCCCTTCGTGCCCTCGTGTTTTTTATGACCCGATTTTCCGACAGAATCTTGGACTGGTATGCTCGTCACAGACGGGAACTGCCCTGGCGCGATCATCCGGACCCTTACGCAGTGTGGGTCTCAGAGATCATGCTTCAGCAGACACGCGTCGAGACGGTTATTCCATACTTTGAGCGCTGGATGGAACGTTTCCCGAGCGTGCCGGAGCTGGCGGCCGCTTCCGAACAGGATGTCCTTTCGCTCTGGGAAGGACTCGGTTATTACAGCCGGGCGCGCAACCTGTACAAGGCCGCCAGAATTGTTGTGGATAACTACGGTGGGGAATTGCCGCATGATTTGACGTCGCTGCGCAAACTCCCCGGCATTGGACGGTATACGGTCGGTGCAATTGCTTCGATGGCCTTTGGCTTGGATGTCGCCACGCTGGACGGTAACCTGCGGCGAGTTTTTGCACGAGTTTTTGATGTGGCCGAACCTGCCGATGCCCCGGCGGGTGAAGGGATCCTGTGGGCGCTGGCCGAAAGACACCTGCCGAAGGGTCATGCCGGGGATTACAACCAGGCGCTGATGGACCTGGGCGCCACTCTCTGCCTGCCGCGTAACCCGGCCTGTTTGCTCTGTCCGCTCAGTGAATTGTGCAAGGCGCGGGCGCTCAGCCTTCAGGAACAGCGCCCGGTGCTGAAGCCCAAAGCCGAAGTGCCACATTATACCGTCACCGCGGCGGTTCTGCGGCGGGACGGGAAAATCCTGCTGGCGAAGCGCCCGTCGAAAGGACTGCTGGGTGGCATGTGGGAGTTCCCCGGAGGCAAGGTTGAGAAAGGCGAAACACTCGAAGCCTGTCTCGCTCGCGAAATCCGGGAAGAACTTGGTGCAGAAATTCATGTAGGCGAGGCCTTTGGAATTTACCGGCATGCCTATACCCACTTTCGGATTACCCTGCATGCCTTTCTGTGTGAATTGATGGATGGCGAACCAAAGCCGATTGAAGCCGCCGGATTGACCTGGGTTGTCCCGGCCGAACTGAGCAACTACCCGATGGGTAAAGTGGACCGGCAGATCGCAGGGCGTCTGCAATGAACGAAGATGAGTTTCAGATTGCGCGCAAGCGTATGGTCGAGGAACAGATAGCCGCCCGCGGCGTGCTGAACCCGCGTTTGCTGGCCGTTATGGAATCTGTGCCGCGCCACCTGTTCGTTCCAGCTGACGATCTGCCCTGGGCCTATGGGGATGGGCCGATGCCCATCGGCCACGGACAGACGATTTCCCAGCCTTATATCGTCGCCTTGATGACCGAATTGCTGCAAGTGGAGTCCACCGACCGTGTGCTGGAAGTCGGCACCGGTTCTGGTTACCAGGCGGCGGTGCTTGGACAGATGGCGGTGGAAGTGCATACGGTGGAAATGATCCCTGAACTGGCCGCGCAGGCCGCCAGGACTCTGACCGATCTGGGTTATGCCAACGTTCATGTTCATGCCGGAGACGGGTCGCTGGGCTGGTCGGAAACTGCTCCCTATGATGGGATTCTGGTAGCAGCCGCTGCCCCGTCCGCGCCGCAGCCGCTGCTTGACCAGTTAGCCGAAGGTGGCCGGCTGGTCATCCCGGTGGGGAGCCGCGGCTTCCAGCAACTGGAAGTCTGGAAACGGACAGGTCAGGAATTCAAACGCCAGGTTAACCTGGCGGTGGCGTTCGTCCCGTTGCGTGGAGAATACGGCTGGAAGTAAAGGAAAAGAACAATGATTGTGTTTTTTTGGAAATGATTGACAAGGCGGTAACAGGAGTCCACGCCAGGTTTATTTCAAGGTTGATCCGGGGGATGCATTTGTTATAGGGTCTATTCTTCCCCAGCCAGCAACTTAAGCCGTTCCCATGGTTTGAGACTTTCATCCTGCGCCAGGATGGATTTCAACTCGTACATCTCGTCGCGCAGGGCCGCGGCGCGCTCGAACTCCAGGTTCTTTGCGGCTTCTTTCATTTGTCTTTCCATCTCAGCGATCACCTTCTGCAGCTCGGCGCGCGAGGTTACATCCTCGTGTTTGCCGGTCTTGTATTCGCCCTTCATCTCGGACACTGCTTGGGGCGACATTTGATCGGTCAAGTCGCGGATGGCCTTGTGGATGCTGACCGGGGTGATACCGTGTTCCTGGTTGTACTTGACCTGCTTGGCCCGCCGGCGGCTGGTTTCATCCATCGCCCGGCGCATCGAGTCTGTGATGCGGTCAGCATACATGATCACCCTTCCGTCAATATGACGGGCGGCGCGCCCGGTGGTCTGAATGAGGGCCGTGTCTGAGCGCAGGAAGCCTTCCTTGTCCGCATCCAGGATGGCCACCAGCGAAACCTCCGGCAGGTCGAGGCCCTCACGCAGCAGGTTGATGCCTACGATCACGTCAAACACACCCAGGCGCAGGTCGCGCAGGATGCTGACCCGTTCCAATGTCACCACTTCCGAGTGCAGGTAGTGGACCTTGATGCCGAGTTCCAGCAGGTACTCCGAAAGGTCTTCGGACATGCGTTTCGTCAAAGTGGTGACCAGCACCCGCTGCCCGTTCTCGACCCGTGCCCGGATCTCCTTCACCAGGTCATCCACCTGGCCCTTCGTCGGGCGGACCTCCACTTCCGGGTCCACCAGGCCGGTTGGGCGGATGATCTGTTCCACCACCTGTTCAGCGTGGCCCATCTCGTATGGCCCCGGCGTGGCGGAGGTGTAGATGGTGCTGCCCATCACCTGCTCGCACTCGTCGAACCTGAGCGGGCGGTTATCTAGCGCTGAAGGCAGGCGGAAACCGTATTCCACCAGCGTCTCTTTGCGGGAACGGTCACCTTTGTACATGCCGCGGATCTGCGGGATGCTCATGTGCGACTCGTCAATTACCAGCAGGTAATCGCTGGGCAGAAAATCCACCAGCGTCCAGGGATGTGTGCCGGCTGCGCGTTGGTCGAGCTGGCGCGAGTAGTTCTCGATCCCCGCGCAGGTGCCCACTTCCCTGAGCATCTCCAGGTCATAGCATGTGCGCTGCTCGATGCGCTGGGCTTCGAGCAATTTCCCGTTGGCTTTGAAGAAAGCAACCCGCTCTTCCAGTTCTTTTTCAATATTGGCGATGGATTCTTTGAGCCGGTCTTCCCCGGCCAGGTAGTGCTTGGCGGGGTAGATGTCCACCTGTTCCGGCTCGGAGAGGATTTCGCCGGTCAGCGGATTGACTTCCGAGATGCGCTCCACCTCGTCCCCGAAGAAAGTGACCCGGTAGCCGCGCTTGTTCTCGTAGGCGGGGATGATCTCCAGGGTGTCGCCGCGCACGCGGAAGGTCCCGGGACGCAGCTCCATGTCATTGCGTTGGTACTGTCCGTCCACCAGTTGACGGATCAGGGCGTTACGCCGGGTGATTTCGCCTACGTGCAGTCCCACCACACCCTTGCCATACTCTTCCGGGTTGCCCAGGCCGTAGATACAGGATACCGATGCGACGATGATGACATCCCGGCGTGACATCAAGGCAGTGGTGGCTGCCAACCGCAGGCGCTCGATCTCCTCGTTGATCTCGGTCTCTTTTTCGATGAACAGGTCATGGCGCGGAACATAGGCTTCCGGCTGGTAGTAATCGTAGTACGAGACAAAGTACGAGACGGCATTTTCCGGGAAGAACTCGCGGAACTCGGCGTACAGTTGCGCCGCCAAGGTTTTGTTGTGGGCCATGATGAGGGCCGGTTTCTGCACCTGCTGGATGACCGAGGCGATGGTGAACGTTTTACCGGTGCCGGTCGCGCCGAGCAGGACTTGGTGCCTGAGTCCGCGCTGGACGCCGTCTACAAGCTGACGGATGGCTTCCGGCTGGTCGCCGGTAGGCTGGAAGGGGGAAACGAGTTTGAAATCCATATGGGTTCCGGGGAGGGGAGCAAGACAACAGAACAGGAGTTTTGTTCTAACATAAAATCAC
>JAPLGV010000262.1 GCA_026389975.1 Chloroflexota bacterium | reverse complement strand
AGTTGAAAGTGGCCGCCGACATTTCCCAGGCAACCGAATTCATCTCCACAAATCCAGATGGCATGCAGACCGAAGTGGCGCAAGGCGGGATGAACGTGTCCGGCGGTCAGAAGCAGCGGCTTTCGATTGCGCGTGCCCTGGTCAAGAAAGCGCCCATCTATATCTTTGATGATAGCTTTTCGGCTCTGGATTTCAAGACCGATGCAGCCTTACGCAAATCGCTCAAGGAGCATACCGGTTCGAGCACTATGTTGATAGTGACACAGCGCATTGCCACCATCAAGAATGCCGAGCAGATCATCGTGCTGGACGAAGGCAAGATCGTTGGCAAGGGCTCCCATGCTGAATTGATGAAGGATTGTGATATTTATCGAGGCATTGCCTTGTCGCAGTTGAGCTTGGAGGAGTTGGCATGAACACGCAAAGCAGCAACCCAACAACCAATCCCACTCCAATGGGTGATCGTGCCCCAATGGGCGGGCGTGGCCCCATGGGCATGGGCCGTGGCGGCCCGATGGCTATGATGAGAAAAGGGGAAAAGCCCCGCGACTTCAAAGGCACCCTGAAAAAGCTGATCCAATATCTTGGGCAATACCGGCTTTTGATCGTGTTCATCTGGTTACTCGCGATTGCCTCGACGGTCGCGATGATCGTGGGCCCCAAGATCCTGGGAAATGCCACCACCAAGTTGTTCGAAGGTGTGATGGCCCAGATCGCCGGGACCGGTTCCGTCGACTTTGGTTACATCGGTCACATCATCGTGCTGATCCTGATGCTGTACCTGGTCTCCGCCTTGCTGAGCTACGGCCAGGGCTGGATCATGGCCAACGTGGCAATGAATATCACCTATCGCTTCCGCAAGGACATTGCAGAAAAGATCAACCGCATGCCGCTTAGATACTTCGACGGCACGAGCCACGGCGAAGTGCTCTCCCGCATCACCAACGATGTGGACACGGTCAGCCAGACCCTGAACCAGAGCCTGACGCAGATCATTACCTCCGTGGCCACGGTAATTGGTGTGCTCGTGATGATGTTCACCATCAGTTGGCAGATGACCCTGGTGGCTTTGGCCATCCTCCCGTTGTCGTTCGGCATCATTGCCCTGATCATCGGGAAGTCGCAGGTCTTCTTCAAACGCCAGCAGGATTACCTGGGTCACATCAACGGTCACGTCGAGGAAATGTATGGCGGGCACGTCGTGATGAAGGCCTTCAACGGTGAGGCCAAGAGCGTTGAGCAATTTGACCAGATCAACGGAATCCTCTTCGACTCGGCCTGGAAATCGCAATTCCTGACTGGCCTGTTGTTCCCCATCATGAACTTCGTCGGCAACCTGGGCTATGTCGTCATCTGTATCCTGGGCGGCTACCTGGCCGTCCAGGGCACCATCACCATTGGCGATATCCAGGCCTTTATCCAATATGTCCGCTCGTTTACGCAGCCGATCTCGCAGATCGCCAACATCTCCAATATTCTCCAGCAGACACTGGCCGCGGCTGAGCGTGTGTTCCAGTTCCTGGCTGAACCTGAAGAAATTCCCGACACTCTGACCCCTGTCCAGTTGGACACCGTCGAAGGCCGCGTGGATTTCAAGAATGTTCACTTCGGTTACAGCCCGGACAAGATCATCATCAATGACTTTTCCTTCTACGCCGAACCCGGCCAGAAGATCGCCATCGTCGGCCCGACCGGCGCCGGGAAAACCACCATGGTCAAATTGCTGATGCGCTTCTATGATGTCAACAGCGGTGCTATCCTGGTGGACGGCCATAATATCAAGGATTTCACCCGCGGCGATCTGCGCTGCATGTTCGGTATGGTTTTGCAGGACGCCTGGCTTTACAACGGACCCATCATGGAGAATATTCGCTACGGGCGTTCCAGCGCTACGGACGAGGAAGTCATTGCGGCAGCCAAGGCTGCTCATGTGGACCATTTCGTCCGCACGCTGCCAGAAGGCTATAATATGGTGCTTAATGAAGAAACCACCAACATATCCCAGGGACAAATGCAACTGATGACCATCGCCCGCGCCATCCTGGCCGACCCCCGAATTCTCATCCTGGATGAAGCCACCAGCTCGGTGGATACCCATACCGAAGTGTTGATCCAAAAAGCGATGGACATCCTGATGAAAGGCCGCACCAGCTTTATCATCGCCCACCGCTTGTCCACCATCCGCGACGCGGATTGGATCCTGGTGATGAGGGACGGCGACATGGTGGAGCAGGGCAAGCATGCGAAACTACTGGCAAAGAAAGGTTTCTACGCCGAGCTCTACAACAGCCAGTTCGAAGGCAAAGAAATCTAACCTGAAAGCGAATCAACAGACCGATTCAATTGAAATCCAGCCTCTTCCATCTTCCTGAAGGAAAATTGGGGGAGGCTGGCCCTCTTGCATCAAGTAATTCACGGAGGACTTACGCAATGGAAACAAACAAAAAGATACAAATGAGGCACCTTGGAAAAACGGACATTCTGGTCACGCCGATTGGATTGGGCGTCATGGAGTTGGCGGGTGGAGGTGGACTGATCGGCCGCATGTTTCCTGTCATTCCCCAGGATGAAAAGAACGCCATTATTAAAGCT
>JAPLGV010000271.1 GCA_026389975.1 Chloroflexota bacterium | reverse complement strand
TGGTTCGGCCAGAGCCAGCACGGCGCCGCCGGGGCGGGTGACACGTTTCATTTCAAGAAGGGCCCGCAATGGGTCGCGCACCCACAGCAGGAGGAAGTGGCAAAAGGTAATATCAAAAACTCTGGAAGGATATGGCAGTCCCAGCGCATCCCCGCAGACGAGCGCCGCGGCCGGGATATGCCTGCGCGCCTCGGCGAGGCGGGCAGGCTCCAGATCCAGCCCGTGGATGGTGGCAGGTGTGGCGTGGTAGTCCCGGTTCTTGCGAAGTAGTCCCGGTTCCCGCGAAGTAGTCCCGGTTCCCGCACGGGACACGGGACACGGGGCAAGGTCGGATAAGATCGCCCCCGTCCCGCAGCCGACTTCCAGCACCCGCCGCGCCCGGGTCAAACCGGCGCGTTCGAAGAGGTAGATACGCAGGTCACGCGTCCAGGCGGCTTGCTGAAGAAAACGGCTATGCCAGTCCATCCTCTTCCCAGTTCAAAATGAACTTGACTTGCTCGTCGTATTCGGGGGAATGGGGCGCGAGGAGGCTCTGCGCCGCGCTGTGGTACAGTTCGCGCAAATGATGCAAGGCCTCCGTGGGCTTCATCCCGTGGCGGACGAGATAGCAGCCAACGGTGGTGCCGGTGCGGCCAATGCCGCCGACGCAATGAAGATACACTTTGCGACCTTCGGCGAGGGCCGTGTCTATGGCATCCAAAGTGGCAACCATCGTCTCGTGGGACGGCACATGAAAATCAAGGAAGGAAAAGCGCCGGTGACGGACCTCACGTCCATCGTACCCGGCTTCTTCACTCAGCATGGAAAAATACGGCGGGCGCTCGTTCTCGTTGGTCAAGTCAATGAAGGTGTCGAATCCGGCGTTGAGAAAAGCGGTGAGACGCTGACGGGGTTGGGCCTCATTGTCGCGAAGGCCGGGATATTCCCCGGCCAGGAACTGGCCTGGAAGCACCCAGTAGGATTCGGGGATGGGTTTGTCACTCATGGGTTCAGTTTGAGCCTGTTCAGAGCAGTGATTTTCATGGACGTCTCCAGGATGGAATCTGCCGGGCGGTGCAACCCGGACCCGTTTCCTGCCCCCATTATTAGCGGGATTCCTCTAAGGCTTTTTTACCAGCAATGCCTGGACGATTTCCGCCGCGTCACGCACGAATAGCGGGCAAAGTGCGGTGAACGCGCCCTTCTCGCGCGCCTGCTGACGGCCTTCAGGTGTGCTGATATCGCAGTCCAACAGTTCCCGGCAAAGGATGGTAGCGTGCCTGGACTCAAAACGCTGCAAGAACTCCTCCCCCAGCCGGTAAGCACCTTCCTTCCCGGCCGGGGTCTCCGCTCCCTGTGCCAGACCGAGGGCCATCAGTGCCCCTGTCACCGCCCCGCAGGTTTGACCACGACGGGCCACCCCGCCGCCGAAAGGCGAGGCCAGTTTAAGCGCCTGGCTTTCGTCCATGCCAAGTTGAGGCGCAAAGGCCACAAAAACGGACTGCGCACAGTTGAAATTCTGGCGGAAACGGCCGACGGCAATTTCAGGGGGATTGGTCATAGAAGGTTCCATCTTTATTGAGGGTTGTCCGGGCTTTCATTCCCGTAGATAAACAGGTCACCGATTGATTCGCGCAAATAGTTGCGGCGGATGGCCTCCCCGAAGACGGGAGCCACTGAGAGCAGGTGCAGTTTCGGGTGACGCTTCTCCGGCGGGATATAGACGGTATCGGTCGTGACGATTTCGGTGATCTGCGGCACGGCGGCCAGTTTCTCCAGCCCGCCATGCACGAAGACCCCGTGTGTGCAAGCCACCCATATTTCCTGGATGCCCTGCTCGATCAGGATGCGGCTGAGTTCCAATACCGACCCACCGGTGGCAATCTCATCGTCATAAATAATGGCTTTCCGGAAGCCTTGCACCGGGCGGCCCACCAATTCGCTTATGGTCACTTTGGTGTCTGAGAGGCGCTCTTTGTTTCCGGCCGCCACCGGCAGGTTCAGGCCCTTGGCAAACAGCGCAGCCGGCTTGGCTGAGCCCATGTCCGGCGCGACCACCACTGTCCCGGCCAGATCGCGCGATTGGAAGTAATGCCAAAAAACAGGGCGGCTGGTCAACGGATCGGTGGGGACGCTGAAGAAGCCGTGGGCTTGCGGCGAGTGCAGTACCATCGTCATCACATGCGTGGCACCGGCAGTTCCCAACAGGTCGGCAATCAACCGGGCCGTGATCGAGATGCGCGGTGCGTCCTTTTTGTCCGAACGGGCAAAGGAAAAATAGGGAATGATGGCATGGACTTCCTTCGCAGATGCATAGCGGGCGATGTCCAGCATCATCAGCAGTTCCACCAGATTGTCGTTGACGGGAGGCGCAAGCGTCTGGACAATGAATACGATGCGCGAACGCACACTGGCACCGAGCTGGATGTACAGGTTGTCATTGCTGAAACGGCTGACCCGTGTCTTTTCGAGCGGCAGGTTTAGATAGGCGGCAATATCGGCGGCCAGTTGCGGGTGCGAACTGCCGCTGAAAATGCGGATATCGTCCGGGTCAAGTACTGTTTTACTGCTCATTGTATAAATTTCTGAAATCCTGCTCGCATGCATAAAACCGTGAACATTTATCGATCAAAATACAGGGATTTACATCAATTTACTGCTTCTTGCATAAATCTCTGAACTGAAGCGGCCAAAAAGTAAGGAAAAAACAATGATTCGGGTTCGAATATTTACGCAGTACCCTGTGGGTTCACATCTTTGCGCAGTACCCTGTAATGGTAAATTTTCTCCCACGGATCTCGCAGGAAATTACCCAGTATCTTATCGGCTTCGCCCTGGGCGGGGAGGACGTCGCCATCCGGCTCAACGTACAGCCAGACCTTGCCCGCCCCGTCCGGGACTTCGTCATCCACCACTTCGGCCGCGACGGGGTTATCGGTGGAATACGGGACGGGCAGGTCCCAGTGCAAGGTCAGACCGAGACCGGCAGCCTGTTCGCGCAGTTTCTGCATTCCATCTTTCAGGGACGCGTCGGAGGCGCTCAGAGAGAGACTCTTGACTTCGAGTTTTGCCAGTTTCTCCAGCACCTCGTCGGCCTTCTTGACGTTCTTCGGCGTGACGGTGAAATGCACAGTGGTGAACAAGTCTTCCGGCATGACCGTTTCCAGCGCCTTCCAGGAGGCTTCGTTCTCCGGGTCGAGAATGAACAGCAGGTGGTCGAGACCGGTCCGCAGGAGGGTGTACAGGTAGGCTTTATCGGCCAGTTTTAACCCATCTGAGAGCAGGCCGGTGACCTGACCAATCTTCTCGGCGTGGGCGATGAGGGCAGGCAGGTCCTCGCGCAGGGTTGGCTCGCCGCCGGTGAAAGTGATGTGCGGGATGCCGACAGCCCAGGCCTTATCCATGATGGTCTGCCACTCCTCGGTGGTCAGTTCGCGGTCCACACGCTTGGTCGGGGCGAGGGAGGCGTCTGCACCGGCGGACAGGCGATAGGTGAGAGCACAGTCGAGGCGCAGGGGCGCAGTCAAGTCATGGGAGTGCGGCGCGATCCGTTCAAAATCGAGGAAAGTGGTCGGGTCCAAATCCGGGGTATGGATGAGAGTCTGGAGGCGGTCGCGGAAGTCCATGTAATCCTTCTGCGCTTCCTCCCGGCTGATGCGGTAACGCCTGGCGACTTGCCTGGCGGTTGCTTCGTGGGAGGAGCCTTTTATCATGTGGTAGGCAAATTCGGCGGCAGTGGCGTTCAGGTGCAAAACGGTGGCGGCATTGAGGATGAGGATGCCGGAACCGTCCTTCAGCAGGCGCAGGTGCAGCCGGTAGGCCGGTTCGTCCGGCCCGGACTGGAAAGTGTGTGTCCCGGCAGGTAAAGGTTTGGATTGCGCCGGTTTCTCAGATAGAAGCAACCCGATTACCACAATCACCAACGCCAGGACAATTTCGACCAGCAATCCATATTTTGGAATGAAAGCGCAGGCTACACCCAGCAAGAGAACGGCGCCTAAAATTCGAACCGAGCTCCCTTTCAGACTGAAATGGCTGATCTTAACTCTAGCGAGGATGATCCCCAGCAGACCGAAACCAACCATCGCAAGGCTAAAGAAAATCAATGAAGCGCTTTCGAGCTGGCATACTGAGGTTGTCCGGGACCAACAAAGGCCATAGAAGAACTTCGAGATTTGCAGAAGGATTGGATTCAACATATTTTCCTCTCAATCAGCCGCGCACAAAGTGCGGCATTTCGAATGGGATTTCCAACGAAAGTTCAACGAAACCGGCGTATTCGCCCTTGAAGTACCAGGGGGATTGATAGATGAGTTTCTTGAGGCCGTTCTTTTCGATGGTATATACGTTGACCTGACGCCTATCCATCAGGCGTTCAAGTTTGCCGCGGGCCGGGTCGGGGTGGCAGTCGAACATGTTCTTGCCGATGAGGGCAAGCCCGCCATCTTTGGCATAGGCCCTGGCGGCCTTGTCGTTCATCTCAAGGAGGATGCCGTCCGGGTCACAGACGGTGACCGAGGCAGGGAATTCTTTGATCCAGGCGTTTTCTTCGCTCATGGTCTACTCACGGATGAAATGCGGAATTTCTTCCGGCACTCCAAAAGAGATTTCGACGAACCCGGCATACTTGCCTTCTTTGTACCAGGGAGACTGGAAGAAGAAGCGTTTCTCGCCGTTTTCGGTGTTGAAGTAGGAATTGGCGGTCTGTTTGTCCAGCAACCCTTCCAGTTTGCCAAGGGCTGGCTGCGGGTGACAGGCGAGCACGTTCGTGCCAAGCAGACCACGCCCGCCGTCTTCCGCGAAGAGCGCCTCGGCCTGGGCATTCATTTCGAGAATGATTCCGCCGGAATCACAGACCATGATCTCGGCAGGAAGCTCTTTGACCCAATGCCCTTTGCTCATGCAACCATCTCCAGCGCAATCGGTTTCTCAAACTGCGTAGTCCCGGTTCCAGCGAAGCAGTCCCGGTTCTCGCACGGGACACGGGGCAACGGGCAGCCGCCGCCGCACTCGGCCAGCAAGGCACAACCATTGCATTTTTCCGGCAGACCCTGGCGTTCACGCAGCCTGACCGCCAGGTCGTGGTTCCAGATGGAGTCCCAGTCGTCGGCCAGCAGGTTGCCGAGTTGGTGGTAATACGACTGGCAAGGCAGAACCCCGCCATCCGGTTCAACGCACATATTATAAAGCGCCGCTGTGCAGCCCTTCACGCCCAGGTCAAGCGCCATCGGGTCGAAGCCGCAATATTGAGTGGGCGTATACCAGATAAGACGCTGACCACGCGCGGCGGTTTTTTGACAGGCAACTTCCAGCAGCGGGGTCAACTCGGACTCGGCCAGCCCCGTCCCCACCACGGACCCGCGGCCTGAGTAGATCAAAGCGTTGAGTCCTACCGTCGGGACGCCGGTGTCAGCCAGGAAATCCAGCGTGCCAGGAAATCCAGCGTGGCCGGGATTGTATGGGCATTCGTCCGTAGCATGGTGGTATTGGTCATCACGTACAACGGGCTGGCGAGGGCATTTTTCAGCCCTTTGACCGTCTGCGGGAAAGCGCCTTTGGTGCGCACCATACGGTCATGGACTTCGGCGTCGTTCGATTCTACCGTGATCTGGACGTGGTCCAGCCCCGCGGCGACCAGCTTCTCAACATAACGCGGGTCCGACAGGCGCCGGGCATTGGTATTCAGACCGGTGATCTGTCCATTCTTCTCCGCGTGGGCCACGAGTTCGGGCAGGTCAGCGCGCATCGTCGGCTCACCACCAGTGAAGATGATGTGCGGAATGCCCAGTCCCCAGGCTTTGTCAAG
>JAPLGV010000500.1 GCA_026389975.1 Chloroflexota bacterium | reverse complement strand
TGCTGGACGTGGAGGAGCGCAAGGCGCTCATCGAGGCTGGGGTCAGGGAACTGGCCGCCTCGGTCAAGGGCGAGGCCATCCTGCCGCCCGAACTGCTGGCCGAGGTTGCCAACCTGGTCGAGAAGCCCATGCCGTTGCTGGGTGGTTTTGATAAAGAATTTCTGGCTCTCCCCGAAGATGTGCTCATCTCGGTGATGAAGAAGCACCAGCGATACTTCCCCATTATGCGCCGCTCGCCCGCTGGGAGAGGGGATGGGGGTGAGGGGTTGTTGCCGTATTTCGTGGTAGTCAGGAATGGTGACTCGCAGGGAATTGATTTAGTCAGGCAAGGGAATGAGCACGTCGTCCGCGCCCGCTTTGCGGATGCTAATTTCTTCGTGCGCGAAGACCTGAAACATAAACTGGAAGACTTCCGTCCGCGACTGGGTACGCTGATGTTCCAGAAGAAACTCGGCTCGATGCTGGATAAATCCGATCGCATGGTCAAGCTTGCCGAGGTGCTTGCACCCATGCTTGGCCTGACGGATTCGGAACGTGCCAACGTGAAACGTGCAACGTATTTATCGAAGGCCGACCTGGTCAGCAAGATGGTAATCGAGATGACCTCGCTGCAAGGGGTCATGGGACGCGAGTATGCCCGGCGGGACGGCGAAGCCCCGGCGGTGGCCGAGGCCATCGGCGAGCAGTACCAGCCTGTCCCGCAGACCAGGCCCGGACTGGCAGTTGCTCTCGCCGACCGGCTGGATTCGCTCGCCGGTCTGTTCGTGGCGGGGCTGGCCCCGTCTGGCACGAAGGACCCGTTCGGCCTGCGGCGCGCCGCCATCGGCGTGGTCCAGCCGCTCATCGAGCACGAGATCAATTTTGACTTGCGCAGCGCGGTGAAGTCCGCTGCCGCGCTGGAACCGGTTCCGGTCACGGACGAGGTTCAGGCGCAGGTGCTGGAGTTCATCACCGGGCGGCTGCGCGTTGTGTTGATGGGCATGGGCTACAGGTATGATGGTGTGGACGCCGTCCTGGCGGTGCAGTCGGATAACCCGGCGGGTGCGGCGCGAGCCGTCAAGCAGTTGGCCGTCTGGGTTGCCCGCCCGGACTGGAGCACACTCCTGCCGGGATATGCCCGCTGCGTGCGCATTCTGCGCTCTGCACCGACCACGGACGATAGACCGTTGACCGTGAATGAGTCCCTGCTTACCGATCCGGCTGAACGTGGATTGTATGATGCCCTTCAATCATCTGCCGTCCACCGTCCATCGTCAGTGGATGAATTCCTGACCACCATTGTCACGCTTATCCCAGCCATCAATACCTTCTTTGACAAAGTCCTGGTAATGGCTGAGGTTAAATCCGTGAAGGAAAACCGCCTTGGGCTGCTGCAAAGGATTGCATCCCTGGCAGATGGAATTGCAGATTTGAGCAAGCTGGAAGGTTTTTAGGATGTCAATTCAAGAGGTAGGATCGCGTCCATTGGAAGGGGCGAAATGACGCTTGATGAAATGAAAGTCCAGGTGGATGCGATCATGCGGCGGTATCCGACCTCTACCCCTTAGATTGGAACTGAATACGTCGCCCCCTGTGCGCAGTATAGTGAAGTCATCCAATCTGCGGGGGAAGCACAAACGAGTTATGTGTATAAGTTAAAGAACAGAAGACGGAGGAGAGTGGAGACACCGTCTTCTGTTCTTCTAAAGGGTACTGCGTAAATATTTGAACCCAAATTGTCGTTTTTCCCCTTCTTTTTGGCCGCTTCAGTTCGGAAATTTATGCAAGAAGCAGAAAAGCGTTTTTCTACTTGTCACCGTGCAGTGTTTGAAAGCTGTCAATATATACCTTGATTGACGGCACACAGGTCAGTTTTTCAAAGAAGAAATTATTTACCACATTAATGACCCGGTCACGGGCGGCTTCAGCTTCCGGGTTCAATTGCTCATTGGTCTTCTGACGGGAAAGACCTTCGCGCAGTTTCAACAACAGGCGGACAATTTCAGTTTCCTGGTCGCCTTCCAGGGCACTGACCACTGAAATGATCAACTGGTCATTTTGGGCCAGCACTTGCTCCACGGTAATGGGTGTGGACGGGTTGCAGCAGTCCTCAATGGTGCGAATGAGCGACCAGACCTGATAGAGCATGGAAGCCGGTTCGTCGAACAACTCCCGAATAAAAGCTGCTTCCTCATAGCGCCCGATCAGGCGAAAAACGTTATACATCCGTTTGGCAGCTTTGCCATAGTTAAGATCTTTGGTCAGGTACTTGTTGACCTCTTTCTCCAGTTGAGTTACATAATCATCCAGCGCGTCAGCAGAGACGTGCTGGGCGATCTTGGAGAAGATGGGGATGGACTCGGCATCCAGGTAAACTTCCTGGAAGTAGGGGTCCAGGTAGCCGTCCAGCGGGATGATGGAACCATCCGGCGCTTCCCAGGTCACATCCAGCATATTGCTGGCATTGGCCAGGCGGCTGCGTACCGGATCGGCAATGACCCAGTCCAATTTGCACCAGCCGGGCTGGGCCGCCACATCCTCCCAACGGATGACAACGGCGGTACCATCCGGCTTGAAAGCGTCAAATTGACCGGCGCGCACCTCTTCTGCGTTCCATGCAATGGGTGCACCGGATTTGTTCGTCGCCTCGCCCTTGACAGTTTCAAACGGGTACGAGCCAAATTTGACCTCGATCAGTTGGAAGGTTGGTCCTTTCATCGTTTGGATGGCTTTCTCGCGCATTACGTCTGATAGGATGAGGCAGGCTTCCTCACGGCTGGCGGCCTTGATGTTGACTCGTTCAAAATAGTCACAGTCGCCCGGGTAAGTCTGGATCTTGGACTGCGCGGCCGACCCGGAGAGGGCCAGCGCGGTTTCTACGCCGCCGGGACGGGCGGGGATTTCGACGATTTTGCCAATCGGCCGGAAATAGTCCAGATCCTTCGGGCTGAAATCGAGCATGGTTACCTTATAGCCGAAGACGCCCGAACGGGTATCCACCACAAGGTCATCGGATGCTTGCGTCGCCGCGATGGCTGTCAGCCATTGCAGGGCTTCTTCTTCATATGGCTGTCAGCCATTGCAGGGCTTCTTCTTCATCCATTTCCACACCCAGGCGTCGGGCGGATTTGATGATGTTCTTCAAATTGGTGGCATGCGATTTAGATTTGCTCATGGAAGGTTCCTTTCATTGGCAAGGTTCAAAGGGAATCATAGCACGGATCCAGCTTGCTGTCCCGCCGCTTCCAGCATTACAGGGTACTGCGCAATTATGTGAATCCAAATTACTGTAATCGCCTGTATTTTGATCAATCGAAGATCACATATTTATGCAAGAAGCAGTAATTTACGGAAGATTTCACCCTGGTCGAGGGCATCTCTCAGGGCATGATGAATCAGCGCCGGCTGGTTTAGATAGCGCTGTCCGAGGAACCGCATGGTGGTTTCTGCCCAGGGTACTTTTGCCAGCCCCATATAGTACGATTTGATATCAATCGCCGCGTGGCCGAAAGGGTTGTGTCCCAGGAAGCGGTAGAAATAATCGTTGACAAACATCCAGTCGAAGGGGGCGTTGAAGCCCACAAAAACCGGGCGTTGACCGGCCGGGAGGGCCTCCTGCAGCCAGGT
>JAPLGV010000477.1 GCA_026389975.1 Chloroflexota bacterium | reverse complement strand
TTTACGTGGTAGTCCCGGTTCCAGCACGGGACGCAGTACCCTGTAATCGTCGAAACGCAAGATGTTTACGCTATCCCAAGGAGGCGCAATATGACGAGTATGACGACGATAACGATCAGGATGTGAATCCAATTACCGGTGCGCGGGAAGCTTGGACTTATGTTCCCACCCAAAAAGCCGAGCAGCCACAGTATTACCAGAATTACGATGATAGTCCACAACATGAGATTTCTCCTTTTGAATGATATATTGGAAGCCACCTGGTCGGTTGACCGGGTGGCAGTTGACCTAACGGCCCAGCAGGATGAAGATGCCAGCCGCGATGGCGAGGATCGCCAGGATCACGCCGAGGCCATTAAGACCCAAAAGTTGTACCAAGCCCCAGGCGATGAGCAAGATGGCCAGCAATAGCATGCCTATATTTCTGGTGATATGCATGGTGGTACTCTTTTCTAACGTTAATGAGTGGCGGCTGTCGGGTCCAGCGACCCTTGTCAGCCGCCGAGAGGGATGCAGATCACATGATCTCAGGCAGCCTCAACCGCCGTTTTCCCGGCATCGAGAGCTGCGGACACGCGGTCCAGCTGTTCAACGAGCTTATCCTGGCCAAGTTGCTTTAGTTCCGCGGCCACCTCCCGAACTTCAGCCGTGATACTGTTGGTTTTGGAGCGAACCTGCGCAACTCCTTTTTTTATATTTTTGGTTGTCCGATCACGCAATTGGATACTTTTTGTCTGAATTTGGGCGCGCGTCCGCTTCCCCGTTTGGGGTGCAAATAATAGCATCGCTGCCGCGCCGGCCAGGCCACCGATCAGAAGGCCGATTAAAACGTACTTGGTATTACTTAAGCTGTACGCGTACTCCTCGATATTGTTTTCCATTTTGTCATCTCCTTGATTGCTGAATAGTGTGAATGCTCATTGCGGTTTGCGTGAGGTGTGAAGCTGATTATACGCTGACCGGACTATCCGTCACGCCTTTATTCATGAGTGTGCTCATCGGTGGTGGTTGTCTGGGTGACGGGTCCGCGCGGGCGATAGAAGATCACCCAGATTATTCTTTCAATCGCCCATCCGATCAAGGCATACACCACCATGGCGATCACGGTTGAGATTTCCAGCACCATGCCACCCGCTGCCGGCGTCCCCGTTAACCCTGCAAAGGGGAACAAGAAAAGGCTGGTGAAACCATAAATAAAAACGGCAATCGGGCTAGCCGGGTTGGCCCAGATCAGTTTCAAGCCGAAGCGCAGCGCGAGCAGGGCTTCGAGTATGCCGAGTACCAACCAGACTACCTGGGTGGCTTTAAAGGTAAAAATACGCCGTTCTCGTTCCGGTTCTTTTTGTGTCGTCTGAACTTCTGATTCTGTGTTGGTTGGCATTTTGCTCTCCTTTTTGAGTATGATCCCTGGCAAAAGTTGAAGGATTCATCTCTGTGATTGGCAAGGGTGCTGTGACGCACCCCTGCTCGTCGGATCGTATACAAGAGGAAAATTGACTGGGTTATCATCTGTGGGTGAACAGGTGGACGATCGCCAGCAGAATAATGGAACCCAGCAGTGTCACCAGCATGGTTGGAATGGTGATCGCATCGTTGATCTGCCCGACGTGAAAGATGGGGGTGAGGAAGTAGCCAGCCAGGAATGCGCCTAAGACGGCCACAATGATGTTGATCAGCAGGTTCGAGCGGTCATGCATGATTTCAGTCGCTACCCAGCCGATTACTGCAGCAACGATAAGGTATATGAGAAGGTTCATTTTTATCTCCTATGTGAATGTTTG